>JAFTXB010000232.1 GCA_017461825.1 Clostridia bacterium | reverse complement strand
TGCACGATGATCCGTCTGAACATGGTGAAAGGTCTCGGACCGGTACTCCAAATTGCCGAGGGTTGGACGGTCGATCTTCCCGATGAAGTCACCGACACGCTGTGGAAGAGAACCGACTATACATGGCCCTGCACGTGGTTTGCTCCGCGTTGCGACGGCAAGGAGGGCTCGCCCTTTGAGAACGCATACGAAGTGATGAATCACTGGGGCGCGAACCACGGTGCGATCAGCTACGGTCACATCGGTGCAGACCTCATCACGCTCTGCTCGATGCTCCGCATCCCTGTTTGTATGCACAACGTGCCTGAGAAGGACATCTTCCGTCCCGCCGCTTGGAACGCATTCGGCTCCGACAAGGAAGGGCAGGACTACAGAGCATGTGCCACCTACGGACCGTTGTTTAAGAAATGATATATAGAATCAAACAAAGGAGTAAAAAAATGGCAAGATTATTTGACGAACATCTCGCAAGACGCGTGACAGACCTTAGCGGCACTTGGAAATTTTCGACCGATCCCGAGGATTTGGGCGAGCGTGACGGTTGGAACGTCTCACTTCCCGCAGGGGAAACCGTAGCGGTTCCGTCTTGCTGGAATAACGAAAGCGGTCTACTCTCCTATGAGGGAGCGGCTTGGTACGAAAAGAAATTTTACACAGCGGGGGGATGCCTGCGCTTCTGCTTTGGCGCGGTGATGACCGAGGCTACCGTGTGGCTTGACGGCAGTTTGCTTGGACGCCATTACGGCGGCTTTTCGCAATTCGATTTTATTGTTCCCAAGGTAAAAGAAGGGTATCACACCCTAACTGTGCGAGCTGATAACCGCTTTGACGCGCAGTCGATCCCGCAAAAAAGCGTGGACTGGTATCATTACGGCGGCATTACACGCGGGGTCAGCGTAGAAACACTTGTGGGCATCTCTGTGCTGTCTTACCGCTTGGAATATGAGCTTTCCAACGATCTGAGCGATGTGGAAGGGCATTTCGCTGTGGAGTGTTATAACGCGGATGAAACCGGCAAAACGGCACCCTTGTCGATCTCGCTCGGAGATACGTGTGTATACCAAGGGGAAATTACCGTATCGGGCAGAAAAACCGTTTGCGTAACGCTGCCGTCCTTCCAATTGCAGAACGTGCAGCTTTGGAACGTCGGTGCGCCGAAGTTGTACGACGTGTACATCAAAACCGACACGGACGATCTTTTTGACCGTGTGGGATTCCGAAAGGTCGAGGTCAAAAACGGGAAGATCCTGCTCAATCACAAACCCGTGGAGATGCGCGGTGTTAACCGTCACGAGGAGCACCCCGATTTCGGCATGGCGTTTCCCTTGGGGCGCATGAAGCATGATCTTGACCTGATAGAAGACCTCGGATGCAACGCCATTCGCGGCTCACACTATCCCAATTCGCAGGAATTCGTCGATTATATGGACGAGCGCGGGATCCTTTTTTGGAGCGAGATCCCGATCTGGGGATGCGGATTTTCGGTGGATGCCTTGGCGGATCCCGTTGTTGTTGAGCGCGGACTTGAAATGCACCGTGAAATGGTGAAATACTATTACAACCATCCCTCGGTTATTTTCTGGGGAATGCACAACGAGATTACCTCAAACAATGAGGCGGCATACGAGATGTCAAAGCTCTACTACAACTATCTCAAGGAAAACGGCGGCAACCGTTTGGTCGTTTATGCGTCGCATCAGCCCATGACGGATATTTGCTTGGAATACAGCGACGTCATCTGTCTCAATCTGTATTACGGCTGGTACGGATGGTATTCGGATGCACTTTCCTCTTGGGAGGACGCGTTGAACAATTTCTGCAAGCATCGCGATGAGCTGGGGCTTTCCGACAAGCCGATCATTATGAGTGAATTCGGCGCGGCGGCTCTCTACGGATTTCACGATGCCGAGCGTCCAAAATGGAGTGAGGAATATCAAGCCGAGCTTCTATCACACTGCTTGCAGGTGTTCCACACCCACCCCGCCATGGTCGGTTCCTTTATTTGGCAATTCTGCGATATCCGCACCTGCTCCGAAATGGGATTTTCACGCGCTCGCGGATTCAATAACAAGGGTATCATGAACGAAAACCGCCGTCCAAAAGCGGCATATTACGCAGTGCGTGACCGTTATCGCGCGTTTGCCGAGGAGGATCGGACGTGAAGCATATCAAGGAATATCAAAAGCCCACGCGGCCCGTGCGCGTGATTCAGTTTGGGGAAGGCGGCTTTCTGCGCGGATTTGTCGATTGGATGCTGCAAAAGCTCAATGATGAGGGGCTTTTTTGCGGCAACGTAGCGGTGGTTCAACCCATAAAAGAGGGAATGTGCGACCTACTCATGGCGCAAAACGGTACGTATACGCATATCATTCGCGGTGCCGAAGGGGTAGAGACGACGGTTGTGGACGTGATCTCACATTGCGTCAAGCCGTACGAGGACTTTCAAGCTTATCTTGCCTTGGCAGAAGATCCCGATGCGCGGTTTATCGTTTCCAATACCACCGAATCGGGGATTGAATTCCGTTCCGAGGATCAGCTCACAGACACGCCTCCCAAAACCTTTCCCGCAAAGCTGACACTGCTACTCAAGCATCGGTTCGACTTGGGGCTGGATGGATTTATCCTGCTTCCGTGTGAATTGATTGACCGCAACGGAGACAATCTGAAAAAAACAGTTTTACAGTACGCCGCCCTTTGGGGACTTGGCGAAGATTTTACTGCATGGATCGAGCGTGAAAACGTTTTTTGCAATACGTTGGTCGATCGCATCAATACGGGGTATCCCAAGGGCGAGAAATTGGAGGTTGGATATGAGGACTCTATGGTCAACACCTCGGAATTTTTCCATCTTTGGGTGATCGAGACCGACTTTGATATCGAAAAGGAATTGCCTTTTTCAAAGGCGGGGCTCAATGTTATTGTTACAAAGGATGCTCTCGAGCGTTACCGCACCCGAAAGGTGCGCATCCTCAACGGAGCCCATACCTCCATGGTGCCCTACGCACTCCTGTCGGGGCTTGATACCGTCAAATCCTGCATGGACGATGGAAAAATGTCGGCGTTTCTGCGCGCGTGCCTCTTTGAGGAGATCATTCCTTCACTGGATATGCCAAAAGAGGAGCTTTTGGAGTATGCCAAGAGCGTTTTGGTGCGCTTTTCCAATCCCTATATCAAGCACTATCTGTCGGCGATCTCGCTCAATTCGGTCAGCAAATTCCGCGTGCGTGTTCTGCCTTCCATTCTGTCTTACATGGAAAAATTCGGGAAAGCACCGAAAAATCTGCTGTTCTCCTTTGCCAAGCTGATCGAGTTTTATAAAAAGGGAACACCAAACGACGCTCCCGAGATCATGAACTATATGAAAAAAGCAAGCATTGCCGAGATCCTTTCCAATAAGGCACTTTGGGGTGAGAATCTTTCTTTCCTTGCAAACGAGGTGGAGCAATATGCAAATACATCCGAGAGATAACGTAGAAGTCCGCGCCGACGGTCACAAATACGCGCTATGCGAGATCGCAGCGGGCGAAAACGTGATCAAATACGGCTCCCCCATAGGGCACGCTACGCAAACGATCGCGGCAGGGGAGCACGTGCACACACACAACCTGATGACAAATCTTTCCGGTACCCTCGAATATTCCTACAGCTACCGTGATTACGGGATCACCGCAATCGACAGCGATTTGACCTTTCAAGGATATGTTCGTGAGAACGGAGACGTGGGGATCCGCAACGACATTTGGATCGTCAATACCGTGGGGTGCGTCAACAGGATCGCCGAGGAACTTGCGCGCCGCACCGGGGCTCTTGCTTTTGTACATCCGTTTGGATGCTCCCAGTTGGGGGACGATCAAAGGGTAACACAGCTCATCCTGCGCGGTATGGTAAATCATCCCAATGCGGGCGGTGTTTTGGTGCTCGGGCTTGGGTGCGAAAACAACAATATCGAAGCATTTAAAAAGGTGTTGGGCGACTGCGATGAGCGGCGCGTGCGCTTCCTCAACTGTCAGGATACCGAGGACGAAATTGCCGAGGGCGAGCGGCTGATTGAGGAGCTGAAAGCTTATGCCAATACCTTTGTGCGCAGTCCTGTCAGCATCTCCAAGCTTCGTCTCGGGCTCAAATGCGGCGGCAGCGACGGTTACAGCGGCATTTCTGCCAATCCGCTTGTTGGCAGCCTTTGTGATCGCGTTGTTTCTTATGGCGGCAGCTGTGTGCTCACCGAGGTTCCCGAAATGTTTGGCGCGGAGCATTTGCTCATGGAGCGATGCCAATCGCGCGAGGTGTTTGATAAAACGGTGCGCTTGATCAATGATTTTAAAAATTACTTTGTCCGCCACGGACAGGTCGTATATGAAAATCCGTCGCCCGGAAACAAGGCTGGGGGAATTACCACGCTTGAGGAAAAATCGCTTGGGTGCGTGCAAAAGGGAGGGCTTTCTCCTGTGGTGGACGTGCTCGATTACGGCGACAGTATCACAAAAAGCGGTCTCTCTTTGCTCAACGGCCCCGGAAACGACATTGTTGCGGTGACCAATCTCATGGCGGCAGGTGTGCAGATGGTGCTCTTTACCACGGGCAGAGGCACACCGCTGGGCGGTGCCGTGCCAACCGTTAAGATCTCCACCAACCGCGCGCTGGCAGAACACAAGCGCCGTTGGATCGATTTTGATGCGTCTCCCGTGTTGGATGGTGCGGAAATGGCGACCTTGACAGATGACCTGCTTGCGTACGTGCTGTCTGTTGCATCCGGTGAGGAGACAAAAAACGAGAAAAACGGCTTTCGTGAAATATCGATTTTCAAAGATGGCGTAACGCTGTAAAAAATCAGAAAAGAGGATAAAATCATGCAAGAGATCATAAGTGAATTTTACAAGGACGTGCAGATCATCACACCCGACGACGGCGCGCATTACTTTTTCGGATATTACGACATGAACGCAACCGGCACCTGCGGCAAGCATCTTTGCCACAGAGTTGGGTTTATGGACAGACTTCCCGAGGAAGGTGACGTTGCCGAGGTAGGGTATCTGGAGAACAGAACCTTTGTCAAGCTCGGTGAAACAACGGCTTGGAATTTTCAGCAAGGGGCAATGCTCCAATATCATCCCACGCTCGCCGACACGATCTGCTATAACGTTCGTCGCGACGGCAAATTTTACACCCTTTTGCAAAATATCAAAACGGGGGAAGAAAAGCTTTGCGACCGCGCAACGGCAAATATCTCGCCCGACGGCAAATGGGGGCTTGCTATCAATTTTGGACGCGTGTTTGCTTTTCGCCCGGGATACGGCTACGCGGGATTTGTTGACGAATACGCAGACGTAAACGCGCCTGCCGAGGACGGTGTGTTCCTCGTTGATCTGACAAGCGGCACGTCAAAGCAGATCATTTCTTACGATAAGCTTTATGCCGCTGCGGGATTTACCGCCGAGGATAAGATCCTGGTAAATCACATCACCTTTAATCCCGCCTCCGATCGGTTCGTCATGCTGGTGCGCAATTTTCCCAAGGTGTGGTGGGCATGGTCGACCTCTCTTGTGATTGGCGATCTTGATGGAAATATCCACACCGTTTTGCCAAATACCTATTTTTCGCACTACAATTGGATCAACAACGTGGAGCTGGTTGCGCATTGCAGTGTGACACCCGAAAAAATGGGAATGTACCGCATCAACACCGATACGGGGGAGTGGATCGAATACGACATGCCGTATTTCCACGGGGAAAAGAACCGCGACATCCACTGCAATATGTCTCCCGATGGCAACTATATCATCGGGGACGGCTATCCGCTGGATGGCTACCGCTATCTCATGGCGTACAGCCTCCGCAGCGGCGAGAGCCGCGAGCTGTTGCGCGCAAAGACTGTAAAGCCGCCCTCGGATGACATTCGTTGCGATCTTCACGCGCGCTTTGTCTTTGGCGGCTCGCACATCAGCTTTGACACCGTGCAAAACGGACGGCGTGAGGTTGCCTTGATCCCGATCGACGCGTTGAATTTTTAAAGGGGGACATATGAGCTACATTCAAAATAATTTTTTGCTGACCACCCCCACCGCCGAAAGGCTCTATTTCGAGTATGCCCAAAAAATGCCGATCTTTGATTACCATTGCCACCTGTCCGAGCGGCAGATCCTTGCAAATGAGCCGTTTGCCGATCTGTTTGAGATCTGGCTGTCGGGAGATCATTACAAATGGCGTTTGATGCGCAACTGTGGCGTGGATGAAAAATATATTACGGGCGACGCCACAAACAAAGAAAAATTTTTGACCTACTGCCGTGTGCTGGGAACGGCGTTCGGCAACCCTCTGTACCATTGGTCGCAGGTGGAATTGAAGGAGTTTTTCGGATGCGAGCTTGAGATCAACGAGCAAAATGCCGAGGCAATCTGGGAGACCTGCAACGCCTACATAGCCGCCAATCGGATCACACCGCAAGCCCTGATCGAGCAGTCGCACGTTACCCATCTGTTTACCACAAATGAGGTGTTTGACGACCTTTCGGTCTTTGAGGAGATCGCCAAAAAGGACTATGCCTTTCGGGTTGCCCCTGCCTTTCGCGCAGACCGCATTATGAACATCGATGCGCCCGATTATCTCGCACAGGTTGCAAAATTGCAGGCGCTGACCCACCCGATCAACGACCTCGGGGATCTGGAAACCGCCATTGAAAAGCGCTTGCAGGCTTTTATTGCCGTGGGGGCAAAGGCGGCGGATATTGCGCTTGAAAAGGTTTGTGCCGTTCCGAGGCGCGAGGATGCCGAACGTGTGTTTGCCCATGTTTATTCGGGCGTTCTTCCCACAAAGCAGGATGTTGAATGCTTTAAGGGCTACTTGACCTATTATCTCATGGGGCTGTACGCAAAATACGGCATCGGAACCGAGCTTCATTTGGGTGCCATGCGCAACAATAATTCCAAAATGATGAAACGGCTGGGCCCCGACACGGGTTACGACAGCATTTCGGACACGAACAGCATGAGCGCGCTTTCACGGCTTTTAGACCGTTTGGATTCCGAAGACCGTCTGCCCAAAACCATCCTGTTCAATCTCAATCCCAAAATGAATACCGAAATGATGACGCTTATCGGCTGTTTCCAAAGCGGCGGCGCGTGCGCAAAGATGCAGTACGGCCCCGCGTGGTGGTTCCTTGACAACAAGGTTGGCATGGAGCGACACTTGGAGGATCTCACCGCCACGGGACACCTTGCAGCCTTTGTGGGCATGCTCACCGACAGCCGTTCGTTTTTGTCCTATCCCCGCCATCATTATTTCCGCCGAATTCTTTGCAATTATCTCGGCGGCATGATGGAAAAGGGCGAAATGACGCAAGAAATCGAAACGGTGGGAACGGTCGTTCAAAATATCTGCTATCATAACTCCATCCGTTATTTCGGACTGTAAAAATAAGTGCTGCTTCGGTCACTTTTTCAAGGCGATCAAAGCAGCACTTTTTATCATTTTTTGAACAAAACGCAGAAATTTTTCGGGAGCCCGTTTTGGGTGGTGGTCCCAAAACGGTTGCGGGAGCTGTTGCTCGGATAAAGCGATCAAACTTACCCATACCCGTTCAAAAACAAAGGGATAGCGCACAAACACCCCACAATATCCACATGCTATTTTTTATGAAAGTTCTTGAAGGTGTCGGAAACTTCTTTCAAGAAGTTTCTGACAAAAAAACAGACAAAAAACAGACAAAAAACAAACTCATTCTTCTTTGTGGAGCTTGCGGTATTCGGTGGGGGACATTCCTTCAACCTTTTTGAAGGTGAAAAAGAAGGAGTTTTGGTTTTTAAAGCCGAGATAATTGGAGATATAATCCACGCTGGCGTTGGTTTTGATCAAGTAAAATCGCGCTTTTTTCATTTTGATTTCGGAGATCAGCGTGCGAAAGGACTTTCCAAACTTTTTCTTGATGATACGTGCGGTTTGCGGTTCGCTGTAATTGAGCTTATTTGCGATTTGAGTGAGGGTAATTTTTTGCGGGCCGCAAAGCATGAGGTATTCGAGAAGCATCAAATCGTAGTTTTCCTTTTGCTTTGGCGCGGGCGGTTGAATATGCTTGGCTTGCGACAGCGTTTCAAACACGTTGATGAAAAAGTGCATCGAAATTGCGGTGATGCGCGCGGAAAGCCAAGAGTTTTTTGCGCTTTCGTTGACATAATCTAAGTAGAGGTCTTTTAGCTGATCCAGCATTTGCGTGGTGGGGGAGGAAATTGTAAACGTTTTAAAGGCAGTGTTTTTTAAGATCGTTTTCACCGTATTTTCCACGTTGTCGTATTCCGCGCCGGTAAAAAAGCGGATGCTTGTGCGGCGGAGATCGTCAGAGCCCGAAACAAGATAGTGCTCGGTGTAGGGCGGAATGAGAAAAAGCTGATTTTTTTTGATGACGTAGGTCTCTTTTGAAACTTGAATTTTCACCGAGCCTTCCGAAACGCAATAAAGCTCCCAAACTTCATGAAAATGGGGGAAAGGGATGCCGGGGATGGGCGGCGCCATGTTGGAAAAATTGCTGTCAAAAATCAGGCTGACATCCGTGTCGAGCAAAGGAAAAAAGAAAAAATTGTATTCATTCAATGATTCCATAACACAGTGCCTCCTTTTTGTCGTATGAATTGACACAATTATATCACAAATTCAAGTTAAAGTCAACAGAAAAAAATTGATAATATAAAATAATATGTTAATATTTCCATTCAATATCAGCGATCAAAAAGCGCGATTTTTGACAACTCAAACGCTTGCAAAAAATGGGGAAATACACTATACTTATGTTGGAGTTTTAAATTCAATTTTGCTTTTTTGCAGGGGCGCGGTATTCGTTAGTAAAGACTTTGCGCAAAAAACATTTCATGTGTTCTCCTAAACGGACGATTTACGTGTCATCCTGAGCGAAGGAAAACAAGCGTAGCTTGTTGCCCGAAGTCGAAGTTTTGCGTAGGTGAGGCTTGCCGAACGGAGCAAAACCAAGGAAAGCCGCAAAGCGGCTTGACGCAGGGATCTATAAACGCTCACCAATAGTCTGCCAAAGCAAACGATACTAATCCTCGATTAAAGTATCGAAGTTTTCGTCCGTGCGAGCAACCCTATCGTCATTTTCTTGCGAAAATGACACTTCCCCTTGCA
>JAFTXB010000231.1 GCA_017461825.1 Clostridia bacterium | reverse complement strand
TGTGCATTCTTGGCATTGATCATTCGTTCCTATATGCTGGATCATCTTCACGATTATATGATCAAGCACAAGTTTACCTTTGATAAGGTTCTTTTAGAACTCAAAAAATCCAAAACGATCTCTTCTCCCAAATACCCTCTCGGGCAAAAGCTCCTAAATCCTATCTCCAAGTCTATCCGGGATATCTTTGATGCTTGTTGTGTTAAATCTGTATATTACGATTTTTGGGGGATTTAGGATAGAACCATTTATTATAGAACCAAACAATAAAAAACCAAGATCATTCATTTGAGTTGATCTTGGTTTTTTATACGGTGAATCACCGTGAAAGGCGGTGTTAAGACGCTTTTTATTCAAATTGTAATGATCCATTGTGCCAGCATCATGATGACGGGGAGGGTAAAGGTACAGAGGATGGAGGTTAGTCCCACGGTTTGTGAGGCATAGGCGGGGTCGATGTCGTAAAGCTCGCCCAGCATGGTGACGGTTGCTGCGCTTGGCATACCTGCCATAGCAGTGACGAGCAGGATATAGGTATCGCCGAGCCCCACGAGCTTTGCCAAAAGGCAGATCACGATGGGAAATGCGATCAGTTTGATTGCTGAATGGAGATACAGCTTTTTGTTTGTGAACATCTTGGAGAGCGGAATGGTGGCAATCAGCGCACCCGTGACCAGCACCGAGATCGGAGTGCAGAGGCTTCCAAGATAGTCAAACACCTTGCCACAAAAATCGGGCAACTCAAAAAGCGGCTTTAACAGATAGATCGCAATGCCGATGAGGCAGGGGATCGTTCCGAAATTTACCAACGCTTTTTTGACGGTCATGCGGATGTCGTCGCGTCCGCGCCCGAGGATCATAATGCCCCAAGTCCAAATATAAAGATGGAAGCTGATGACGAAAAAGGCACCCATAAAGCTTCCCACTCCGTCTCCGAGAATTGAATCAAGGATGGGAAAGCCAATGAAGCCGCAGTTGGCAAACACCAACGAGAACTCAAAGATCTTGGATTGATCGGGCGAGCCTTTCAGCGCTTTGCAGATAAAAAACGCCAAAACGCAGAGCAAAAGGTGCATGACGAAGCCAATTAGCGTTACCTGCCAGCCAACCGTCAGGTTTTCGGTGCTGTACTCTGCCTTTTCGAGTGCCGTTAGGATCAGCATAGGCTGACCGACCCACAGAATGAGCTTGGAGAGTCCCTTTGAGGATTCGTTTGTGATGACGCCCAGCTTTCGGCAAAGAAATCCGGTTGCCATGAGGCAAAAGAGCGTTAAAATAATGGAAAGCAGGGAAGTGATATTCATTTGGTTTCGTCTGCCCTCAATTCCGTTAGCTTTTGTGCAATCGCCTTCATATCTTCCAGCATTTCTTCCTTGCGTCGGGGATCGCGTAGCAATGCGGCGGGATGATAGACGGCTGTCATGAGGAAATTACCGCGCTCAAACCACTGTCCGTGCTCTTTGGAGATCTTGAAATCGGGCTTGATCAGCTTCATTGCCGAAATGCGCCCGAGGCAGACGATGATCCTCGGGCGGATCAGGCGCACCTGCTCACGCAGGTAGCCGATGCAAGCCTCCTCCTCCGCAGGGAGAGGGTCGCGGTTCTTTGGCGGACGGCATTTTAAAATGTTGGCGATGTAAACGTCCTTGCGTTCAATGTCAACGGCGTAGAGGAACTTATCAAGCAATTGCCCCGCACGTCCGACGAAGGGAATGCCCGAAAGATCCTCCTGCTCGCCGGGGGCTTCCCCGACGAACATCAGATCTGCATTTTGGTTTCCCGTTCCAAATACAAGGTTGGTTCGGGTATCGCCGAGCGCGCATTTGTGACAGTCTGCGCATGCGGCTGCAAGGGTTTCCATGGTGTATTCCATTTTAATCTCCTAAAAAGATCAGTATTTTGCGGGCATATTGGTCATGCCGTCGCGCTCTGCTGCGGGGCCACCGCAGAGAAGGGTGCAATCGGCACAGCGGATCACATCAGCCAATTGTTTTGTATCGGTGATGGGGAAGTCGGTGAGGATCCCACCCGCCTCAACCGAATGAGGGTGGTGGAAGTCGCTACCCGAGGTGCGGAGCAAACCTTGCATTTTTGCCCAGCTGTCTGCAAAAGCATTGCGGGAGTTGTGACCGGGATGTGCATTGAACACCTCATAGCCGTCAATTTGATCGGGTCTTGTAACCGTCATGCCGTTGCGAAAGGGGTGTGCCTGAATGACAAGCACCCCGTTTTCGCGAGCCAGGATGATAAAATCCTTCAGTTGCATTTGTTGCATATTAGGATGCGCACGCAAAAACTCTTCTGTAAGCCCGTAGAGAAGGTAATCGTTGGCGTGGCTGTCGAAGCGAATTTCGGCACCAAGCAGGATATTCAGCCTGCCGCCCCCGTGTTCCTGCATGATTTTTAAGGGAGAGAGGAAGAAATTGATCGCATCATCCCAAGTGTTGCCTCTGCCGCTGAGGATCGGCGTTGTGAGGTGATTGGTGAGAACGAGCGAATGATAGCCTGCACGGATATAGCGGTCGACCACCTGCGTGGCGCTCATGTCCGCGCAGGGGCTGACCTCGGAGCAATGCGCGTGCAGCTCGGTTTTGTATTGCATGGGTCTTATTTCACCTCAATGATCGAAGCATCCCACATCTCGGGTGCCTTATAGCCCAAGAGATTGACGGTGGTTGCGGCAACGTTGGAAAGCCCGAAGCTACCGTCGGTCTTGACGGTGTAATGCTCCTTTGCATCGGTGTTGTCGTAGACGATGCAAGGAACGGGGTTGAGCGTATGGCTGGTCTTGGATTTGTAGTTGCCGTTTTTGTCAGCCTTAGGAAGTCCGGTTTTCTTATCCATTTCGTACATCTCGTCGGCGTTTCCGTGGTCGGCGGTGATCAACGCCACTCCGCCCAGAGCGTCCACAACGGGCAGAATTCTACCGAGCTGGAGGTCAAGCGCTTCCATCGAGCAGCGGGTTGCGGCGAGAGAGCCGGTGTGTCCCACCATATCGCCGTTGGGGAAGTTGACGCGCAGATACTTGTACTTGCCCGACTGCAGGCATTCGATGAGCTTGTCGGTGATCTCTGCACACTTCATCCAAGGTCTCTGCTCAAAGGGAACTACGTCGGAGGGGATCTCGATATAGGTCTCAAGCTCCTCGTCAAACTTACCCGACTTGTT
>JAFTXB010000230.1 GCA_017461825.1 Clostridia bacterium | reverse complement strand
TCTACGAAACCGTTTTCGACCGTGTCGGCACTAAAAAGCTCATGGCTACTTACGCAAAATTAAAAAAGATTTGACGACGCGTTTGTGGGGGGCTTTTTATAAAAGCCCCCCACGCCCCCCAAAACTTTTTAAGTCAAGGGGATGTTTGGCGGGAGCGGGAATGTCTCTGCCTCGTCCCGAAACAACCGCCCACCGCTGCACAAACGGTAAGCCCGAAAACGGGACGAGCAAGCCCGTCCCCTACAAACGAACGCCTACCGTTGCACAAACAGCAAACGTACAACCTCTGTAGGGAACGCGGCGCTCGTCGCCTTTTCCCTATTCCGAGTAACATCCTGCGAGATACCGAAAAAAACCAAATCAGCCGTTTTTCAAAATTTTTTCGCTAAGGTCAATGATTTTGGGCGCAAATTTCTTTTTACGGGCATTCAAAATGCTTTTGTAGATAGGGTAGTTGATCAGCGCCATTCCAAGCCCCACAACACCAATGACAACACCGATCGGCATTGCGGAGGCAATTCCAAGCGTTGCACCGATTTCGGTCATTACAAGGCTCATGCCGCTGCCCATCACAATTGCGCTGATGCATCCAAACGCATAAGCAAAAATGCTGGCGGGGCGTTTTGCTTGAGCGTCAAGCTCGCGCAACGCATCCAGCTCGGTGGATTCTTTTTCCATGTATTGTGTGCGGATCTTTTGTGCCATAAACTGTTGGTCGTTTTTGTTCATTTTTATTTACCTCTTTCTTAAGGCAATACCGCACAATTCGCGGCTAACGCCTTGATCACGCAACTACTTGCATCTTTTCCGTCACACTGCACAAATCTCATTGGCAATAGGTCAACTATTGCCTGCTTCGATTTGGTTTGTTTGACGAAAAATCTGACGGCGTATAAGCTCTATCAGAATTGTGCGGTGTTGCCTTAATTGTTGATTGTTTACGGGTATATTATATCGCGTCATTGTTTTTGATTTTTTTGTAAAATGTTTGTGTTTTGTTAAAATAAAAAAGAACCGAAAAAACAGTTCTTTTCAAAGACAAAAAAGCACAGAATTCGAAAATTCGGTTCTGTGCTTTTGTTTTATAGTCACCATTTCGTTTTTTTCTTCAACACCTCAAACAGCGAGACAAAGCTTTGATGGCGCGACGGTGCAATGGCACCGCTTTTCACAGCCTCTACAATCGCACAGCCTTGCTCTTTTGTGTGCGTGCATTTGGTGTAACGGCAGGAGCCAATGAGGGGAATAAATTCGCGAAAGGTCAGAGGCAGATCTTCCTTTTCAAAAAAATCAAAGCGCTCAAAGTCCAACATCGTAAAGCCCGGGGTGTCAGCAAGAAAACCGCAGTCGGGAGATGCCGAGAGCGGATAGAGCTCTACGTGGCGGGTGGTGTTTTTTCCGCGCTCAATGCGGTGGCTGATGTCCCCTGTTTCAAGGTGCAGAGCAGGGAAAAGGCGGTTGAGCAGAGTGGATTTTCCAACCCCCGAGGCACCCGAAAACGCCGCGATCTTGCCGTCAAGACGGGTGTCGATGTAAGCTTTCAGCTCTTGTTCTCCCACAGTCGGATCAATGCCCGTGCGGAAGGCGCAAAAGCCCGCGCGGCGGTAGAGCAGCTCCAGCTCTTTGGCACAGTCGGGCGCAAGATCGCTTTTTGTCATCACGATCACAGGCTCAATGCGGTTGAATTCGGCAATTGATATCAGCTTGTCCACCGTTTCAAGCACAGGGTCGGGCGAGGCGGCGGCAAGCGTAACAAACAAAACGTCAAGGTTTGCCATCGGCGGACGGATCAGCGCGCAGGAGCGGTCGCAAACACGGTCAATCGAGATCCCCGCACCGTCGGGAGCAGGTAGCAAAGTACCGTCAGAATACGAAAACGAGCCGTCGTCATAGGAGATCGCAACAAGATCCCCCACAAGCAGCGCCCCCTTGCGGTGGAGATTCCCTCTGCCGCGCGCAACCACCGTTTTGCCGTCAAGCGGCGCGGGAATATACGGCTCGGCATGCAAGCGCGAATCCCCGTCAAATACGCGAACCGTAAAAAGTCCGCCCACGCCTTTTGTAACACGTCCAAATCCTTGATAGGTCATAAAAAATCCTTTCATAAGAGAAAATAAAAACTGAGGAAAAAGTGTTGACAAACACGGATAAAGAGTTTATAATTAGAAATGAATTAATTAAAGGAGGATCGACCTATGAAGATCGTTACACTCGGTACAAGCCACGGCGTATCGGAAAAGGGACGGTATTGCTCGTCCGGCATTTTGGAGACGAGGGGCGTGCGCTACATCATTGATCTCGGCGCGCCGACCGACTATCTGTTTACCACAAATGGCTTAAAATATGATAGCATCCGAGGCATTTTTATTACACATATGCACACCGACCACGCAGGCACATTGCCGTTTTTGGTCGGAAATCTTTCGGGAAAAAGTGCGATAAGATATATTCAAAAAAGAGAAAACGCACCCGAAATCATGCCGCCCGTTACCGTTACTATCCCCGAGAGCGCAGGCAGAGACGCGCTTCTCGTTTGGATGAAGGCGCTTCATTCGGAGGTGGATTTTGACGATCCCGAGCATCCGTTCTGGTCAAAGACAGTGACCCTGCAAAGCCTCGAGGAGTGCGATCACTACGAGGATGAGAATATCCGTGTCAGGGCGATCCGCACCGAGCACGAGCCGGCGGGATCATATGCGTATGACATCTGCGCGGAGGGCAAACGCGTGCTGTTTACGGGAGATTTGCACCATACCTTCAGAGACTTTCCAAAGGTCGCATTGAGCGAGCATTTTGACGCGATCGTGTGCGAGTATACGCACTATCAACCCGAGGCGGCGATGCCGATTTTGGAGGCGTGCAAGACCGACCGACTGATCTTTAACCATATCTTCGATCCCGACGGCAGCCGCATCAAATGGTTTGAGGAGAACCGCGAGAAATTCCCGTTCCCCGTCACCCTTGCAAACGACGGAGACGAGTTTGAGATTTAAAATCATGTAAGGAACGGCGCACAAACACCCCAATATGCCAATCACCTTTTTTTCAGAAGTTTTTGCGGGGGTGCAGGGGGAGCTTTTTGAAAAAAGCTCCCCCTGCCGCATCCCCTATCTCACGGCTGACAAAGAGGGTGATCTTTGTGCCTGCGGGGACGAGGGTGGCGGGCTGGTGGCTTTGGCGGATGACGGTGCCGGGCGGGAGCGAGGAGGCTTCTTCAATCACGTCCCCTGCCATCAGCTCTGCCGTCCAGAGCTTTACAAGCGCATCACTGCGTGAGAGCCCGATGAGATCGGGAACTTTCACGCTTTTTTGTTCGGGCCCCGCGCTGACCGAGAGGATGACCTTTGTGCCAACGGGAACCACCGTCCCGGCGCGAGGCTCCATTGCGTACACGGTGCCGGCGGGGTATGCCCCCGTTGCCGTTACCGTTTCCACGAGCAACCCCATTTCGCGCAGACGCGCCGAGGATTCCCGCGCGTCAAAGCCCGAAAGCTCGGGCAGCGTCACGGTTTCTTCGCCGAGGCTTACCACAAGAGAGAGCGTGAGCCGAGGACTTTGAGAACTCAGCTTGCGAAAGGTTCCCGCGCGAGGCGATTGCGAGAGGATCACCCCCGAGGGCGTGTCGGCATCATAGCGGTATTCAAGCTCCACATCCGCCCAGTCGGGGTAGACAGCTTCTTCGGTGACAAGACCGCAGAGATCGGGAATTTCAACAGATACCGATATTTCACCAAACGGCGAGAAGAGATCATCAAAAACGATCCAGCCAACCGATAGAGTAAGCAGAACCGACAAAAGCGCCGTCCACCGCCAAAACCGAAGCCTTTTCCGCATATTTTCCATAAACGCACCCCCCTACGAGAATATGTAAGAGGTAAGAGTGAAAAGTGAAAAGGTAAGAAAAGCCCCCAAACCATATCGGCTTACCGCAAAATAAAACTCCCACGCATATTGCTTAAAACCCCGCCAAACCCCTTTTTCGTAAAAGGTTTTGGTAGAGGGGGTGTGGGGGAGACCCCTTTTCCCTAAAAGGGGTCTCCCCCACGAAAAAACTCAACCATCCTTCATCGCGGCGCGGCGGAGCTGACCGCAGGAGGCGTTGATGTCGGAGCCGAGCTTACGGCGGACGGTGGCGCGGATGCCTTTGGATTCAAGGATCTTTGCAAAGGCAGCGACGGCGGCTTTTGAGGAATGCTTAAAGCCCGTTTCGCTGACCTCGTTGACGGGAATGAGATTGACGTGGATGGGCATGGTCTCGGTGCGTGAGCGGAGCTTTGCGTTGAGCACACGAGCCAGCTTTTGCGCATTTTCGGGGGAGTCGTTCTTTCCCGCAATCAGCGTGTATTCAAAGGAGATCCTACGCCCCGTCCGCGCAAAATAGGCGCGGCAAGCGTCAAGGAGCGCGTCCACACCCCAGCGGTTGTTGACGGGCATGATCGCGGAGCGTGTTTCGTCATCGGGCGCGTGGAGTGAGATCGACAGCGTAATGGGCAGATCTTCACCCATCAGACGCTCGATCTTGTCCACAAGTCCGCAGGTGGACAGCGAGATGTGACGGTATCCAATGCAGATGCCGTTCTCGTCGTTGACAAGATGCAAAAATTTCAGCACGTTGTCGTAGTTGTCCAATGGCTCGCCGATCCCCATCATCACAATGTTGGAAATGCGCTCGCCAAGATCCTTTTGCGCGGCAATCACTTGCCCCAAAAGCTCGGCAGGAGTGAGATCGCGCACCTTGCCGCCAATCGTCGAGGCGCAAAACCTGCACCCCATGCGGCATCCCACTTGCGACGAAATGCAAACGGTGTTGCCGTGATCGTATTTCATTACAACGCTTTCCACACAGTTGCCGTCGGAAAGCGAGAAGAGATATTTGACAGTACCGTCAAGAGCGGAGACCAGCCGCTGCTCCACTACGGGCAGATGCCACACAAAGGCTTCCCGTAGCTTCTCTTGCAGCCGCTTGCCAAGATTGGTCATTTCATCGGGCGAAAGACCCCTGTGCAGTTGCGGAAAAAGCTGCTTGGCGCGGTATTTCGGTTCCCCCGCCGCCACCATCCATTCCTCCAGCTCCGAGAGGGATAGCGAAAGCAGTTCCTGCTTGCATTCGGTTTCCATAGCATTGTCTCCTTTCACAGTATGCGCTGTTTTTCAAATTATTTTCGTGTGAAATTTTGGTTTTTTTTTCGCGGGGGAGACCCCTTTTTCAAAAAGGGGTC
>JAFTXB010000229.1 GCA_017461825.1 Clostridia bacterium | reverse complement strand
GGATCATTACCAATTTGTAGCTACAAAATCTGTTCTTGCACTAGCAATTTCCAAAGAAAAACTGACCAAGCGAGGCTTAGTCAGTCTTTCGGATTACTACCACAAGGTAGCACATATTTGATTTTGAATTGAACCGACGTATGCCGAACGGCACGTACGGTGGTGTGAGAGGTGAGAGAATTTCTCCTCTACTCGATTTAAAGCAATTTTTTAATAATTGTTTTACAAAGCACCGTTTAATGGCGGTGTTGTTTTAATCAATATTCATATCGATCTTAAACCGCAAAATTTTGCGCAGTGTGTTTTTTGGAAATTCGGTTTCACGCAGACGCAGGATGCTGATCTTTTTATATGCCACGGCAGTGCGGTTGAAATTGTCAACGGCGGCTTGGAAATAGGCGTGCGCGTCCTCGATCCCGTTCTTTTTGAGATAATCGGCATCGGGGTAGATCTCGGCAACGATCATATTGTGCTCGGCTCCGCGTCGGCTTTTGCCTTCGTAGACCACGATCTCAAGGATGCCTCCCACAGCGGTCAGCGCGTTTTCGATCTCTTCGGGATATACGTTTTTGCCGTTGGAGAGGATGATCAAGTTTTTGAGGCGTCCCGTGATATACAGGTTGCCTTTCTCGTCAAATTTGCCGTAGTCACCCGTACGGAAGAAGTCGGCATCATCAAACGCGGCGGCGGTCGCCTCGTCATTTTTGTAGTAACCGAGCATCACGTTGTCGCCCTTGACACAGATCTCGCCCTCGCCGCTTGCATTGGGATCGCGCAGCTTGACCTCGTTGCAGTCAAGCGGTGTTCCCACGCAACCGGGTGTTTTGAGCTTTTGCAGGTTGTGATTGACCGAAATAAGCGGCGAGCATTCGGTAATGCCGTAACCGTTGAGAATGGTGATACCGATGGCATCAAAAGTGGAAATGATCTCTTGGCTGAGCGGTGCGCCGCCGCAAATGATCAGTCGGAGCTTTCCGCCAAACGAGCCCAGTACCGATTGGAACACAGAACGGCGTACATCGATGCCCACGCGGCGCATGGCATTGCTGACCTTCATCATGCGGCGAAGCAGAGCATATTTGCCTTGTTCCTTGGCGGTGGAAATGATTTTGCGGTAAAAGGTTTCAACAAACAGGGGGACAAGGGTGAGGTGCTCCGGCTGTTCGGTGCGCATTTCCTTTTGCACGTAACGCAATCCGTCGGATAGATAGATCTCACTTCCGGCGGCAACATGCGCCACCAACCCCACATTGCATCCGTAAGTATGGTGAGGCGGCAGAACGGCAACTGTTTTGC
The DNA here is from genome assembly GCA_017461825.1 of Clostridia bacterium. Taxonomy (GTDB): domain Bacteria; phylum Bacillota; class Clostridia; order Oscillospirales; family CAG-272; genus UMGS1865. The sequence continues at coordinate 6,473 of JAFTXB010000229.1, read as the reverse complement.
GGGACAAGGACACCTGCTTTAACCCCGCAAAGAGATCTGCCATTAGCCCCTTTTGTGAGAGCATTACGCCCTTTCCGCTTCCCGTAGTGCCCGATGTGAATACCAAGATGGAAAGCTTGGCAGGGTCATACTTGGTTTCAAAATAGGAGCGGTTGCCGTTTTTCAGCTTCTCCTTGCCTGCCTCCATCAGGTCTGCAAGCGTTTCGCCCTTGGTATATTGATCCAGACTGATAAAAGCGCTGATGCGTGTTTTATTTACAATTTCGTCAACCTTTTGAGAGAGTCCCGCATCACATAACAGAACTTCACAGTCGGCATTTGCAACCGTATCGGCAAGATCCTCCGCGTTCCAGTCCTTGTCAAGCGGAACCGCAACGGCACCGATCGACAGAAGTCCAAAAAAGGCACAGACCCACGAATAGGAGAGCTTGCCGATAATGGCACAGTGCTTTCCCGTGTAACCCCGTGCGGCGAATTCGGTGCCGAGAGCGCGGATGTCATCGCGAAAAAGGGGGTAGGAGATGCGCGCCGCCATCTCGTCATGGGGATTGCGACGAAACGAAAAGACATCGCGGTTTGGGTAACGCTCCGCAACCGATTCGATCAGATCTCGCATATCCCGATAGAGGTAGGATTGATATACGGGCAGGTTTTTCATACGTGTATTCTCCTTTCATATCGCCAACAAGATGTTGACAAGTTAACATAACCCCCATATTATAACACAAAGATGTTCACTTGTCAACATAAAAAAGAAAATTTTCTTTTTTAATATTTCTTTTTATATCATGAATTTTTGACTGCCTGATACAGTTTTATACAGCATCTACGGAGGCGTGTGGCGTGTCATTTTTTGATTTTGCGGCAAAATGTCAAAAAAAATCGGATTAAATGCGAAAAATTTTGTTTTTTGTTAAAGACAAAAAATTTTATAAAGTTCTTGCATTTCATCGGGGATTTTGATATAATAAAAAGGTAAAACTGTATTCAATATACGGAGGGTAAAAAAATGGATAACAATAAGCGTCCCGAGAGCATGGAGCGAATTACCAATCAAGTGTTGGCAAACGCTTTTATCGATGAACAGATCCGTGAGGTTCGCGCACAGGTGGGGAACAAAAAGGTTTTGTTGGCTTTGTCGGGCGGAGTGGATTCTTCGGTCGTTGCCGCACTGCTGATCAAAGCCATCGGCAAACAGTTGGTTTGCGTACATGTAAACCACGGTCTCATGCGCAAGGGTGAGAGCGAGCAGGTCATCGAGGTGTTCCGCAATCAGCTTGATGCAAACTTGATCTATGTTGACGCAACCGACCGTTTCCTCAATCTACTGGCAGGTGTTTCCGATCCCGAGCAGAAAAGAAAGATTATCGGAGCAGAGTTTATCAACGTATTTGCCGATGAAGCACGCGGACTTGACGGCGTTGCTTTTTTGGCACAGGGAACGATTTACCCCGATATATTGGAAAGCATCAAGCAGGCAGAGGGCAAAAAGGCTGTCAAATCGCACCACAACGTTGGAGGACTTCCCGAGGATCTCAAATTTGAGGGTCTTGTTGAACCGATCAAGCTCCTGTTTAAGGACGAGGTGCGTGTAGTGGGCGAGGCGTTGGGGCTGTCTCACGAGATGGTCTACCGTCAGCCGTTCCCCGGCCCCGGACTTGGCGTTCGTTGCCTTGGAGCGATCACGCGCGACCGTTTGCACGCATTGCGCGAGGCTGATGCCATTCTGCGCGAGGAGTTCGCAAATTGCGGACTCGCAGGAAAAGTTTGGCAGTATTTTGTGGTGGTTCCCGATATTAAGAGCGTTGGCGTGAAGGACGAGAGCCGTTACGAGGGCTGGCCCGCGATCATTCGTGCCGTCAACACTACCGACGCGATGACAGCAACCGTTGAGGAGATCCCGTACGCCGTACTGCACAAGATCACCGCGCGCATTACCGCCGAGGTCGAGGGCATCAACCGCGTTTTGATGGATCTCACACCGAAGCCCGTTGGAACGATCGAGTGGGAATAATGCCAAAAACGGCAAAAAGCCTTGCGACATAAGGAGTTTTGCGTTTCAAAACACCCTCGTGGCAACGTTTTGGCAACATTCGAGTATTATTCATAAATAAAATTTGAGCTAACAGATTTTCTGCCAAAAGTCTGTTAGCTCTTTTTGTTTTATTTGTTTTCGCTTTTTCTCTGTTCTCTCAACGCATCAAGTCGTTGTTTCGTTTTCCTCACTTGATGTTCGGGATAGTTATAACGCCAAGCATCGTATTCTTCCTTGCTGATCTCGCCGTTGCGGTATTTCTCTGCTTCTTTTTGCCAAGCAGAAAGATCCTCAAACATGGATACAGACATACTGCCTCTATTCTTATCAAGACGGATACACACCTCACCGTCGAGCTTATCTATTTTAAAACCGTAAATATCCTCTAATGCAAAAAGAGTATGCATAAGACCGATATAAGAATCAATATCGGGTACGTCAAGTGCCTTGGGGCAAACGTCAAGCACCTCAGCGAGTTTTTCAATCAAGTCTGCCTTGGGTGTTCTCGTTCCCGCCTCATACTGAGCCAAACGAATATCAGCGGTCTTTTCGGGAAAACCGACAGCCGTTCCAAGATATTTTTGTGTCATACCACGCAAGTTGCGTATAAAGCGGATTCTTTCTCCGATAGCCATAATTTTACCTCGTTTTTTATGTGATAAAGATAGTATAAGAACCTGTTAAGCACCGGGTAGTATTTTTTGCGTAAATCTCCACCCTCTCCTGCTTGACAGAACCTTGAAATGGGTATCAACCAAATTTACACCCATTATAGCATAAAAGTTTAGGTCTTGTCAATAGAACTATAACAAAAAAGTTTAACTTTTTTCAAAAAACCTCTTGACATAAACAAAAATGTTTAGTATAATATAGACACTAAACAAATTTGCTTAGTTTTTGGAAAGAGGAATGTACATAGCTTAAAAGAGCTGATCAAAAGAAAGGAGGACAAAGGTATGTTGAAGCACAGCTTTTTACGAGTAGATGATGTGGCGGAAATTTTGTGCATATCCAAATCTCACGCTTACAAAATCGTCCAAAAACTAAACGCAGAAATGAAAAAACAAGGCTTTATCACCATTGCAGGCAGAGTAAATAAGCAATTTTTCTTGGAAAAGACCTGCTACGGCGCGGCAAAAGAAAAGGAGGAGAACTAATGGCTGTTTACAAAGAAATTAAAACAAACACTTGGCGGGCGGTCTATCGCTACACTGATTGGATGGGCGAGAAGAAGCAAACGCAAAAACGAGGATTTGCAACTAAGCGAGATGCACTTGCTTGGGAGCGAGAACAACTGAACAAGGTCACAGCGGATTTGGATATGACATTCGAGAGCTTTGTGGATATTTATGTTGCCGATATGAAAAATCGCATTAAGGAAAACACTTGGCACACGAAAGAGCATATTATCCGAACGAAGTTCCTGCCGTATTTCGCAAAGCGTAAAATTTGTGAGATAAAACCGAAGGAGATTATTGCTTGGCAAAACCAAATGATTCAGGAAACAGCAAAAAGCGGAAAGCCGTATTCTCCCGTATATCTCAAAACTCTGCATAATCAATTAAGCGCAATTTTCAATCACGCAGTGCGGTTTTATAGCTTAAAAGAAAATCCCGCTGCAAAGGTTGGCAATATGGGAAAGCCGCGCAATCGTGAGATGCTGTTTTGGACGCGGGAGGAATATCAAAAATTTTCTTTTGCCGTGATGGACAAGCCCATATCATTCTATGCTTTTGAAATGCTCTATTGGTGCGGAATACGAGAGGGTGAGTTGTTGGCTCTTACTCTTTCCGATTTCGATTTTGAAAAAGGTACTGTTTCCATTTCAAAATCCTATCAGCGAATAGATAAGAGAGATGTGATTACTGATCCGAAAACGCCAAAAAGCAATCGCGTTATTAAAATGCCCGATTTTCTCACCGAGGAAATCCAAGAATATGTCAAGCAGCTTTACGGTGTTGGCAAGTACGAAAGGCTTTTTCCAATCTCCAAAAAATGTCTTCACAGCGAAATGACAAGAGGTGCGGACGAGGCTGGCGTGAAACGTATTCGTATCCACGACCTGCGACACAGCCATATTTCACTTCTGATCGAAATGGGATATTCGGCGGTAGCGATCGCAGACCGAGTCGGACACGAGAGCATCAACATCACGTACAATTACGCTCATCTGTTTCCGTCAACTCAACACGACATGGCGGACAAATTAAATCAATTCAGAAAGGTGGAAAATTAAAAATGTCGGCAAGAAATTTAGACAAACACAACCGCTTCAGAAGCATTACCGTGGGATTCAGAGTATCTCCCGAAGAAAGTGTTATGCTCAACAAATTCGTTGCTTTGTCGGGAATGACCAAACAAGAATACTGCTACCAAAAATGTTTGAACCGTGAAATCGTTGTGCGTGGCAGTCCCAAAGTTTATAAGGCTCTCTATATGGAATTGAAAAATGTCCTTGTAGAGCTTCAAAGAATCGGGGCGGGTGAGTGCGTTGATCCGGATTTATTAGAGGTGATCGATCAAATCAACGTGACAATTTACGGAATGAAAGAGGAAAATCACAATACCGTATTGTGATAAAATCCAATTCACTTATGTTCTTTGACAATTTAATAAAGCCGTATGGATATGACCGTAGGGGAAGTATGCCAAGACAGACGCAAGTCCAAGCGTGCCAATTCGTGATACGTCGCTGAAAAAGGGATAGGAAAACGACACACGGCGAGATATGAAAACTCGGAAGTTTGTTTGAAATATCTCCAAACCTGTTGAAAAATAACCAATTTTTGAGCATAACTTGAACAGGAAAAAGAGATTTTTTGAGAGAAAAAATATATTGTTTGAGGTGACAGGCGTGCTTATGCAAATGCGGAAACCTCCCCCTCTCCACACCTCTCCCCCTATATTACTACCCGAGAAGAGAATAATATAATATTATAATACTATAAAAATACAAATCAAAAAGCAAAAGGAGATACGAAAATGCAGATTTACAAAGAAGAAAACGAAATGAATTCTATGCGAAAAGAGCACAAACAATCGCACATATGGCTTGGAAAGTATGCAGAACTACGGCGCGAATACCTAATAAAGCACAGGAGAGGTACCTATGGCGTGCTCTTGGGAGAAGGTAAATTGCCCGCGCATTTGGAGAAAATTGAGGAGGAGGCACAGGAAATGCTGGCAAATATTCTTTCTCGGGCAGTAAAAGAGCAAAGGATTACCGAGGAATTAAAGGCGAGAGATCCGCTTTTATGGGTGCAGAGGATGAACCAAGCCAAGGCAAGTGCAGAGGAAGTTGTGCTTCGTGAGGTGGTTTACAGGTAATCCAAACGCATTTTTTGCCCTGACCAAACCCAAAAACACAGTGGCGAAGAAGGCAAAAAAACAAAAAAGCCGAACGGTCGGGGAGATCGTTCGGCTGATGAGTAAGTAAAAATTGCCTTGCAGAGGTCATTCTCAAGGTGCAGAAAGTACAAACGGAAGCTGAAAAAGGACTTCCGCCAAGAAAAAAGTAAGGAGAAAAAGGGTGGGGACAACTGTCCATCAGTCTTAACAAGCACTGAATTGTGATAGCACAATTCGCTTGTTAGGGGGGGATAGCACCCCCTAAAACCCCCGCCGCCAACGAAACAGTATGAAAGAGAAAAACGCAATTTTGATACGACTTGACAAGGACGAGTTTGAGCGCATAACTGCGCTGGCGCAAGCCACCGTGCTGTCCCGTGAAGAATTTATACGTCAAGCACTGCGTGGAACAACGATCCGTGCAAGTCCTCCCGCAGAGTACGTTGAGATCCTACGCGAAATGCGCCGTATGGGAAATAACGTTCATCAGCTTCTTATCAAGGCACGCACACTTGAATTTGTCGATGAAATCATGTTACAGGAAACCGTAGACATGATTCGGCATATGGATCGTGTATTTACCGAAGCCTTTGTTTGAGATGGCAACGACCGCGATTTGGGGCGTGAAGGATGGGCTTGACAGCGTGATCCGTTACGTTGCCAAGTCAAGCAAAACTTGGAGAGGACAGTATGATCGCGCCGCCAAGTATCACGCATTGGAGAACGTCTTACAGTACACCGCAGACCAAATGAAAACCGAGAAGCAGTTTTACGTGTCGGGCTTAAATTGCGATGAGAAGCCTGACGCAGCCCAAAAGCAGTTTGAGATAACCAAACGCCGATTTAAGAAAGAGGGCGGCATCGTCTGCTTTCACGGCTACCAATCCTTTGCCCCAAACGAGGTCACTCCCGAGATAGCACACGCCATCGGGATCAAGCTTGCCGAAGAGCTTTGGGGAGATCGCTTTGAGGTCTTGGTCACAACGCACCTCAACACCAAAGCTGTGCATAACCATTTCTGCCTTAACAGTGTGTCCTTTGCGGACGGTCTGCGCTACTACGACCAAAAGGCGACCTACAAAAGGATGCG
>JAFTXB010000228.1 GCA_017461825.1 Clostridia bacterium | reverse complement strand
TTATTTCTGCTGTCTTACATAAACCAAACAATATATCGTAACCAATTGAAAAATTCATAAAAATATGATATAATACACTCACCTATAAACCTGTTACTGTTTGTCAAGAGCTTTTTGAAAAAAATACAAATAAAAAAAGGCGCAACAACAAAGCCGAAAAGCTCAAACAATTTTTAGTGTTGAAAGATGGGCATAACCAAAAGACCACCGCGTTGTAAAAAATTTTGCGCTGGTCAAGGTAATTAAGGGCAAAGCACAGAGGTGCTTTGCCGTGGCAAGATTATACCGAAGTCACGTTGTCAACATACAAAAAATTCAGAATGGTAATTCCGAATTTTTTGTAAACTCGCTTTGCGACTTCAAGTGTTGACAAGGGCAAGCTTGGTTCTGGCATAATAGATACGCAGAAACTTGTTTGCTGCAGCGATCATATAGACCTTGTACGGTTTGCCTTCGGAGCGTTTTTTGTCAAGGTATGTATAAATGGGTTCGTCATCGGGACTGTTTTGCAGAATGACTGACATCACTTGAAAGAGCGTTTTTCGGAGAGCCGCAGATCCACGCTTGGTAATTGCCTTTGAGGTTTTGTTGATCCCTCCCGATTGATCGGGCGGTGAATCGAGGCCTGCAAAAGCGACCAATGATTTCTTGCTTTTGAATCTGGTGACGTCACCGATCTCGGCGATGAGTTGTGAACCGAGAAGCTCACCGGCTCCGTACAGAGACATAACGGTACTGTATTCAGGCAAAGAAGATGCCAAGCGTTGCATTTCGGCTTTGATGGCAGCTAACGTTTCTTCCATTGCTTGCAGTTGGAGAATTGCTTGTGAAACCAATAGCTTTGTAGAATCACACATAGGCAAAAGTCCAACATTCCCGCAAGCTTCAGCGTAAATATCTTCTGCTTTGTCTGCATTGTAGTAATACTTGTTTCGTTTGCACCAGCGTTCGTATTTCTCTTTGAATTGTTTCTCGGATATACCGCAAACACATTCGCAATGCCAGAATTTCAAAGCAAAATCCACCCATTTCTCATGACCGTCACTTTTTCGAGCCGGAGAGTTGAACAGTTTGTTTACGTCGGGAAAGGTTTGATCAAGCAATGCGATCAAGTTGTTTTTCAGCATGGTCTTCAGCTTGTTGTATTGATTGTATTGGCGGTTACAAATTTTCAGAGTCTGACGGACTTCGTCTTCGGGAACGTATTCCCGCAGCTCAAGCCATCGATCAATTGCCATACCGGCAAGCTTGATCGAATCGATCTTATCCGTCTTGGCTTTTCGAAGTGTGTTTCCCTTGTAATCATGTGTTAGGATGGCATTGATTACGGAAACAAATATACCTTCTTCATGGAGATACCGAGCGATCGGTTCATAGTAACGCCCCGTATACTCCATAAGAACACGGGTCTCACCGGGAAGGCTTTTCAAAAACCTTGCCAGTTCTTTGAGTTCACTCTCGGTGTGTTCCACATCAAAAGGGGAGGCTACTACCTCGCCAAAGGGACGCAAAACGGTTACGGTGCTTTTTCCTTTGGAAACGTCGATTCCTACTGCATTCATTTCTCAAATCTCCTGCTAATTGTATTTGCTGAAATGGCGCCACCCTTTACCCATTGCCGATTCAATCTGTTTGGTGATGCGAGCGTGTGTAGTAGCTCAACCTGCTGAAACCGAACGCTACAATAGAAGGATGGATGACTGTCTTTCACGCGGGCGTAATAGCCCAGGGAGGGATTCGTCAGTCCATTTCACCCTTCTATTATAGCTTAGGAATGAGAACCTGCCGTGTACATCTGGCTGATGTACTTCGGATGGCAAATATATTATAACAGTGAGGTGATCCTATGGCGATCCCGTTCAAGGATGCCGCAGAGCTATATCGCAAAACGGTGCGAGAGGTGGGAAAGGACAGCAAGTCGTGGAAAGCCTTTTTATCTACGGCGGCGTTTCAGTACAAGTATTCCTTTGACGATCAGATCATGATCCATGCCCAGCGACCCCATGCCATTGCTTGCGCGGGGATTGACCTATGGAACAAGCATTTCGGCAGGCGGGTCAAACGGGGTTCTACGGGAATTGCGCTGCTCTCGGAGGCGGGAGGCAATTCCCGTTTGCACTACGTCTATGACGTGGGGGACACCTACCACCCCGACCGTCATCCGTTTTCTCTGTGGGAAATCGCGCCCGCTTTTGAGGGGGAGATCATCGAGGCATTGGAGAACCGTTTTGGCAATCTGTCAAGCAAGGACAGCCTTTCGGTTGCCACCATGTTTGCCTGTATGAACGCCGTGGAGGACAATCTGACCGACTATCTGGAAAACCTGAAGCAGATCAAGATCGACAGCGCATTGGAGCCTTTGGGGGAGGAAGAATTAAAGGTCAAGATGAGTGTTCTTCTGACCGCTTGCGTGGTCTATACCGTATTCACCCGCTTGGGAATGGAGGCGGAGGAAACCATCAGCGACCACATGATTGCCCCCGTTGCCGAGTTCAATACCCAAGACACCATCTCCTGCCTCGGCTATGCCAACGCGGATATTTCGGAGCTTTGCCTGCGGCAGATCGAGAGAACGGTGCGGAGCTGTGAAAAGGAAAAAGCGGATCACGCCCGCACCTTTGACAAAACTTCGCAAACTGCGTATAATAAAGCCGAAAAACAACCCGAACAAGGAGGAAAAGAACATGGAATTGACCTACAGAATCGAGAACGGCATGAGGATCCCAGACCTGACGCTGCCCCCTCAACCCAAGGGCGAGATCGGCAAGTACGGGCGGATGCGGCTGGAGTTCCTCAAAGCCCAC
>JAFTXB010000227.1 GCA_017461825.1 Clostridia bacterium | reverse complement strand
TTGATCATTCCTGCAAACGTGACTTCCATTGGACACGCGGCATTTCACTCAATCAATGTGCAGAATATTTACGTCAAACGTGCAGAGGCTACCGAAAACTACGATCAAGGTTGGCATAACAGAAACACGGATGACATTATTTGGAACTTCAAGGACTTCCACACCGATGCACTGGGCATTACATATGTGTTGTTTAACGATAACACCGCACATGCGATCTCCTATAGCGGAAATGCCACTGAGATCATTTTTTCTGTTGAGGGATTCACCGTTACTAAGATTGGCTTGAGATTGTTCTCATCTGATGCATCAAGAACAATTACAAAGATAACTTTGCCAGACGGTTTACTTGTTATCGAGTCCTATGCGTTGTCTGCTCTTACATCGGTAAAGGAACTCTTTATTCCTTCAAGCGTAACTGTGATCGGGACTCAAGCGATTGGTCTATCAAAGGATGCAACAATTTATTTGCCTCAAGCCGTTCGTCCGGATGAATGGGATGAAAAATGGACACATACTAGTGTAGGAGCATACGACCCACTCTATCATCAAATTATTTGGAACTTCAAAGCCTTTTATTTTGATGCGACTTACGGCATCACCTATGTTTTGCGCAATGACAATACAGCAATTGCTGTGGCGTTTGACGGAAAGGTGACCGAGGTTGTGATCGGTGTTGAGGGCTATACGGTTACGGCTTTGGGTAAGGATTTGTTCAAAAACCGCACGGCTTTGACCAAGGTGACCTTGCCCGAGGGCTTGACCGAAATTGGCGACTACGCCTTTTACGGTTGCACGCGCTTAAAGGCCTTGAATCAGCCCACCACCTTGCAGTCGATTGGCAGCTATGCGTTTACCGATTGCTTTGGTCTTGTCTCGCTCAGCTTTGGTGCAGGACTTACAGAAGTCGGCGAGCGTGCATTCTCCAATTGCACGGGCTTGACCACGATCAGCTTTGAAACAGGGCTTACCACGATTGGCTCTTATGCATTCTATCACTGCACGGGATTGACATCAATCACTTTGCCCGATAGCGTGACGACGATCAATTCGTATGCGTTTGAAGATTGTATTAAGCTTTTGAGCATCGATCTGCCCGAAGGGCTTACAACGATTTCGTACGGTTGTTTCCAAAATTGCACCGCACTGACATCGGTATCCTTCCCGAGTGGACTAAAGAGGATCGAAGATTCTGCCTTTAACGGATGTAACAAGTTGGCAACCCTTGCACTTTCCGTAGGGCTTGAGTACATTGGTTCCAATGCATTCTCAAATTGTAGCAGTCTTGTTCGGGTCGATATTCCGGACGGCGTGACATATATTGGATCCTATGCATTCCAAAGTTGTCAGCAGCTTACCTCTGTCATCATCCCCGAAAGCGTTGCAACCATCGAATTCTACGCGTTTTCGGATAGTGCAAATCTTATGATCTTCTGCCGTGCCGTTTCAAGACCTACCGGATGGAGCGCAAGTTGGAAACAAAGCAATATCACGGTGATCTGGAACGTTAAGGATTCGGTCGTTGACGAAGCAAACGGATTTACGTATGCCATCCGCAACGATAACACTGCCGTTTTGGTCGCTTACAGAGGAACGGCAACCGAGTTAACGCTCGGTATCGAGGGATACACCTTGACCGAGATCGGCAATGGCATTTTCCAAGACAACACGACCTTAACGTCTATCACGGTTCCCGAGGGCGTGACATCGATCGGTCAATACGCATTTTACGGTTGTACCAACCTTGTCACCGTCAATCTGCCTTCAACCTTGAAGACGATTGGAGAACACGCTTTCTACAATTGTAAGAAGTTGGCGGCGATCGAACTTCCTCAAAATCTGACTGCGATCGGACAGTATGCCTTCTATAACTGTGACGCTTTGACGGAAGTTAATATTCCGGAGGGTGTGACCGAGCTTTCGTATCATGTATTCTGCGACTGTGAGGCATTGAAAACGGTTATTCTGCCGAGCACGCTGATCACCATTCGCAGCTACGCATTTGGAAGTTGTATCAACCTGCCAAGCATCATCATTCCCGAAAGTGTTACAACTGTTGAGAGCGAGGCATTTTCAAACTGTCAAACGATTACGGCCTTTGTTCGTTCTTTGGCAAAACCCAGTGGCTGGAGCTCGAATTGGATCAATTCAAGCAGACCTGTTGTTTGGGATTTCAAGGAGCTGGTTGTAAAGGACGGCGTGACCTACGCTGTGCGCAATGACGGTACCGCTGTAGTACTTTCCTATAGCGGTACTGCCGAGGAGCTGACGTTGGGGATTGAGGGCGTGACCGTGGCCGAGATCGCAAGAAAGGCGTTTTATGACAACGATACGCTCAAAAAAATCGTGATTCCCGAGGGCGTAGAGGTTATTGGGGCATATGCGTTCTACTCTTGTTCTAATTTGAAGGAAGTGAGCCTGCCTTTAACGTTAAAAACAATTGGAAATGAAGCGTTTGCTTATTCAGCGATTGAACAACTTGTATTGAAGGAGCACCTGATCGAGATTGGAGACAGTACTTTTAGCGGCTGTAATCTCTTGATCGGAGTGATCCTCCCCGATGGCTTGCAAAGTCTTGGATCTTGGGCATTCAGCAGTTGTGAATCGTTGAAATACGTATTCATTCCCGATACAGTTACGACTATGCAAGAATACGCATTTGGAAACGATTACAATTTAACGATCTACGTTGAAGCAGTCAGCCAGCCAAGCACATGGAATACGTATTGGAACGGGCACAATGCGACGGTCGTTTACGGTGTAAAAGGCATGAAAATGGACGAACAAGGCGTTATCTACCAACTGCTTGAAGATAACAAAGCGAGCGTTGTCGGTTTCCGATTTAACGGTACAGATACCGATATCGTGATCGGATTGGACGGATATACCGTAATATCGATCGGCAGATACGCTTTCTCGGAGTCCTCGATCACAAGTGTTGTTATTCCTGAAGGGGTTGAAACGATAAGCAGTTATGCGTTTTATAACTGTAATGCTTTAAAATCGATCCAACTTCCAAGCACACTTCGTACCATTGAGGGAAATGCATTTGAAAATATAAGCAATGAATTGACTACGCTATATATTCCTGCAAATGTAACGACGATTGGCTTCTTTGCTTTTACGAATTTTGGGCATGAGATTACTGTTTACGCTGAGGCTGCCTCAAAGCCAGATGGTTGGGTAGAGAGTTGGTGTCCTTCCCTAAAAGAAATTGTTTGGGGTTATGTTCCTACTTCCGAAGAACAAGCATGAGAGGTGAAAATGATGTATGAACTGAAAAATTGCCCTGTTTGCGGGGCGAGTGAGATCAAACGCATTGGCAAGGTGATTGCCGGCGAAAAGGAGTTTGGCAAGTACAAATGTCTCTCGTGCGATGAGGAGTTCTCGGCATACCAAAAGTATCAGCGCGAAATGGCGGCGGCAAAAAAACAGGCGCAAAAGGCTGCGGAGGCTGCAAAGGTTTCCAAACCGACGCCTACCGTTGCCAACAATGGGGGTGTGCAGACCTTTACGCACACTCCCACCGCAAAGCCGGTTGCAAAGCCTCAACCGGTCAAGCCCGTTGAAGGAATCAAAACCGAGACCTCGGCACCGTCTGCCGCTCCTGCCGTTAATGTTGCGGCGAGCGTCTATAAAAAGGCAATCAACAGCACGGTGTCCGTGGTTGCGCGCGGTGGCGGTGTTCAGCGAAACGGTACGGGGACGATGATATCCGATAATGGGTATCTTCTTACCAATGCTCATGTGGTGATGTCGCTCTCGTCCGACCACAAAAGGGTTTTGGATGCAAGCGATGCGATCTACATAAAAAGCGGTAAGAGCGCGACGCATGTCTCGGCTGAGTTGGTTTATGCCGATCCTTCCATCGATCTGGCACTTCTTAAAACAAAAGAAAATCATGTTTTAAAGCCTGTGACAATGGAGCGGCGTGAGCCTGAGCCGGGTGAGGATGTGTATGCGATAGGCAACAGCAAGGGCGAGGGGCTTTGCATTGTGGAAGGCATTGTCAGCGATACCCACCGTCTTGTTTCGGGGAATGAGTATGTGATGATCTCGGCTCCTGTGACAAACGGAAATTCGGGCGGTCCTGTGTTTAATGTGAACGGGAATCTGATTGGGATCGTGCAAAGCGGACGCAGTGACGTGAGTGCTATGAACTATGCCATTCCTGTTGACGTGATCCAGTCATTTTTGACAACCGCCAAAAACGAAAAGAATTGCATTTTTTAAACCAAAAAATAAATGGGTTGTCTGAAGGGGATGGGAGTACTATCCCGCATGGCAATCTACACAGCATCAAGGAGGAAACCGTTATGAACACGATCAAATTTGAAAAGGGCAACATTGGCGTTGTTGCACACAGAGGTCTTTCGGGAATCGAGCGCGAGAACACCGCTTCGGCGTTTGTTGCCGCAGGGAACCGTTCTTATTACGGCATTGAAACCGATATTCGCAGAACCTCGGACGGGCATTTTATCATCAGCCACGATATTTCTCTGGCTCGCGTGGGAGGCGTTGACGTAAACGTTGAGAAGACGACGCTTGAGGAATTGCAGAACATCGTGTTGCTTGATAAGGATGATACGAAGGGCCGCGTTGACCTGCGCCCCTGCACGCTGGAGAATTATATCAGCATCTGCAAGAAATATGAAAAGCACTGCGTGCTCGAGCTCAAATCCTTGTTTACCGAGGAGGAGACCGCGCGCTTTATCGATTTGATCAAAGAGCAGGACTATCTGGAGCACGTGACCTTTATTTCGTTCCATTATGATGACCTCGTTAAGGTGAGACAGATCTGCCCCGAGCAGTCGGTGCAATTTTTGTTCAATGAGGCGACCGATGAGATTGTTGAAAAGCTGATCGCCGACCGATTTGACGTGGATATGTATCACATTCACATTACCGAAGAGCTCATCAAGCGTTTCCACGATGCAGGACTCAAGGTCAACTGCTGGACCGTAGATAAGCCGGAGGTCGCCGAGCGTATTGTCTCTTGGGGCGTGGATTATATCACAACCAATATCCTTGAATAAGGGATAAGCAGGCACGAAGGCGAGGCTTTTATTTACTCAAGAGGCTTGTAAAATCAACGCACGATGCAAAAAAGGAGTAAAATGCGGTGATTGAAGTTGGTAAAATTCAAGGGCAAAAGGTTTATCCTGTTCGCATCAAATACAAAGGACGTGCCTATCTGACGCTGTACTACTATACCGAGCATTCGGATTCGCTTTTGCATGATGAGGAAAAGATTCTTTGCTTTCGGGATTTTGCTGCCATCAAGGACTTTTGCGATTGTTGGGGGCTTTTGATTGATGGGGAGACGAGTGAAAACGATTTTGATTTAAAGCTTGAAAATCCGATCGATTATGACTCTGCTTTGAACAATTGGAACCTTTTGAATACGATTGCATCTGATTTCGGAATGTACTTTGAGGGGAATAGCAAAAGGTATAATTCTCTTTATCAATTGCTGTTTGCTTTGAGCACTCCGTTGGGGCCGATTCCCGATACGTGGGATGTGAGTGAGTATTATCTCAAACAGCTTGTCAGAGTGTTTCGAAAAAAAGATCGGTTTTTAAATCGCTTTGGGTGGTATCAGGAAGAATCACCGAAAAATTGAATCCGTTCTCAAGATCCGAAGTCCGTTCGCGAACTTCGGATTTTTGATCTGTTCAAAAAGTGTAATATTTTTTCACCGACATGTAAACTTGTAAACATCCAGTTCATAATTCTGTGATATAATCATATTATATACTGAGCGATTTACTATTTTTGAAATCGAAAGGACTATCAGATGAACGAAAAGATCTTGATTGCAAGCGACAGCACGTCGGATCTGAATCCCGAGCTGATCGAGCGGTACGGCATCAAAATTTTGCCCCTTGGCGTCTCGATGGGAGATAAGCAATACACCGACGGCGTGGATATTACGCCCGAGGATATTTACGAAAACTATGAGAAAACGGGAACCCTCCCCAAGACCTCCGCGATCAATTTGGCGGCGGCAACCGCGTTTTTCAAGGAGTATACCGAAAACGGATACTCGGTGGTGTTTTTCACCATCAGCTCGCAGATGTCGTCCACCTATCAAAACGTGCATTTGGCGGCATCCGAATTTGATAGCGTTTTTGTTGTGGACACGCGCAATCTTTCCACGGGCGGCGGACTTTTGGTGGTTGCGGCGGCAGAGATGGCAAAGAACGGAAAGAGTGCCTCGGAGATTGCCAAGACCTGCGAGGAGCTGACGGGGAAGGTGGACGCATCCTTTGTTATCGACAGCCTTGAATTTTTACATAAGGGCGGCAGATGCTCGGCGGTGGCGGCGTTTGGCGCGAACCTGCTCCGTTTGAAGCCCTGCATCGTTGTAAAGGGCGGAAAAATGTCGGTTGGCGGCAAATATCGCGGAAAATACGGCGATGTGCTTTTAAAATACGTTGCCGATCGCATTGGAGACGGCTCGGAGATCGAGCTCGACCGCATTTTTGTAACGCACGCGGGGTGCGATCGTGAGATCGTGGATGCCTGTGTTGCAAAGGTCAAGGAATTGGCGCCCTTTGGCGAGGTGCACGTCACACGCGCGGGCTGTACCATTTCGTCGCATTGCGGCAGAAACACGCTGGGTGTTTTGTTTATTCGAAAGAACCCGTTGCAATAAAACAGAATAAAAAAGCGGATACTCTTTCTCGTTTTGAGAGAGTACCCGCTTTTTGTTGGTGATTTGTTTTGAAAAAACATGGGGGTTAAATAGAAATAATATTATTTCCGTTTGCGTGTTAAGAGGAGAATGATTCCTGCCATAATTGCCGATGGAAAGCAGGAAAGGAAGGCAGGTTGGTGCAATACGGCTGCCATAAGCACTCCAAAAACAATGCTGATGCCAAATCCAATAAAGCCAAGTAGTTTTCTTTTTTTGATAAAACCGACGATCAATGAAATCAAGCCGCAAAAGCCACCAATGGCGATGCCGCCCACAATGGCACCGACTAAATAAAAAATTTGATTTTGGGCTCCCATATGAGTTCTCCTTATTTGAGTTATGTGATCAAATGATTCAATCTCTGCATCATCTCCGCCGTTGGCTCGGGCAGGTCTGCAAAGGGGAAGGGAATATTCATGCTGTCATATTTGATCTGGCAGATCTTGCGGAAGGGCAATAGCTCGATCTTGTTGACACAGGAGTGTGCGTCGGCGATCTTTTTGAGGCGTTTTGCGTTTTCCTCGCTGTCGTTGCGCTCGGGAATGATGACCTGCCGCAGGGTGGTGGGGATCTTTTGCTCGTTTAAATACGTAAGAAATGTCATCGGCTTTTCCAGCTCGCACCCGACGTACCGCCGATAATCCTCGTCGGTTGTGTATTTGACGTCCAAAAGGACGCGGTCGGTCTCGCTCAAAAGCGATTTTACAGCAGGCGTCAGGAGACAGCCCGACGTGTCAAGGCAGGTGTGAAGTCCTTCCTCGTGACACATTTGGAATACCGTGTGCACAAATTCTGCTTGCAAGAGCGGTTCGCCCCCCGAGACCGTGATGCCTCCGTCCTTGCCGAAATACGTGCGGTAACGGCTGGCTTTTTGCACGATCTCCTCGGGCGTGTAGGCGGTGCCACCTGTGGGATCCCACGTGTCGGGGTTGTGACAGCACCCGCAACGCAGGGGACAGCCCTGCAAAAAGATCACGAATCGCACACCGGGACCGTCCACCGTTCCGAGAGACTGGAAGGAGTGGACGCGCCCCGTGATCTCGAGCTTGCTCATACCGTTTCGTGGAAGGTGCGGCTGATGACCTCACGCTGTTGCTCGCGCGAGAGCTTGTTGAAGTTTACGGCGTAGCCCGACACGCGAATGGTGAGGTTGGGGTATGCCTCGGGATTCTCGTAAGCCTTCATCAGCGTTTCGTGGTTTAGGACGTTGACGTTGATGTGGTGCGCGTTCTTGGCAAAATAGCCGTCGAGAATGGTGACGAGATTTTCAATGCGCTCCTCCTCGGTTCTGCCGAGTGCCTCGGGGGTGATTGAAAAGGTGTTGGAAATGCCGTCGCGGCAATCGTCGTAGCTGATCTTTGCCACCGAGTTGAGCGATGCCAGCGCTCCGTTTTCCTCGCGGTTGTGCATGGGGTTGGCACCGGGGGCAAAGGGAGCGCCCATGGGTCTGCCGTCGGGGGTGGCACCCGTGTTTTTACCGTACATGACGTTGGACGTGATGGTGAGCACCGACAGGGTATGCTCGGCACCTCGGTAGGTGGGGGTCTTGCGCAGCTCAGTGATCATGCGGTGCGCCATATCCTTGGCGATGAGGTCAACGCGGTCATCGTCGTTTCCGTATTTCGGGAACTCTCCCGCGGTCTCAAAGTCTGTGACAAAGCCGTTCGAATCCTTGATGGGGCGAACGCTTGCGTATTTGATCGCGCTGAGCGAGTCGGCAACCACCGAAAGCCCCGCGATGCCAAACGCCATGAATCTTCCAACCTCGGTGTCGTGCAGAGCCATCTGCGTTTTTTCGTACGCATATTTATCGTGCATATAGTGAATGACGTTCATGGTGTTGACGTACAGGTGTGAAAGCCATGCGATGTAGATGTCAAAACGCTCCATAACGGCGTCAAAATCGAGCTTGTCTGCATCCATCACGGGCATTTGGG
Organism: Clostridia bacterium; assembly: GCA_017461825.1. Classification (GTDB taxonomy): domain Bacteria; phylum Bacillota; class Clostridia; order Oscillospirales; family CAG-272; genus UMGS1865. The sequence goes on along the minus strand of JAFTXB010000227.1, from coordinate 8,921 downwards.
GACCGATGTGCATGCCGCTTGTGGTATCGTAGCCGCCGTTGATGGCGATGAGCAGCAGCTTTGCAAGGTTGCAACGTGCGCCGAAGAACTGCATCTGCTTGCCGATCTTCATTGCCGAAACGCAGCACGCGATGGCGTAGTCATCACCGTAGATCGGGCGCATGAGGTCGTCATTTTCGTACTGGATCGAATCGGTATCCGCCGATACCTTGGCGCAGTATTGTTTAAATCCGTCGGGGAGCGCCTGCGCCCACAGCACGGTGAGATTGGGCTCGGGAGAGGAGCCAAGCGTGTAGAGGGTGTTGAGGATGCGGAAGCTGCTCTTGGTGACCAGCGTTCTTCCGTCCTCGCCCATGCCGCCTACCGCCTCGGTGATCCACATGGGGTCACCGCCGAAGAGCTCGTTATATTCGGGTGTGCGCAGGTGGCGCGCGATGCGAAGCTTCATAACGAAATCGTCGATCAGCTCCTGTGCGCCCTCCTCGGTGAGAGTTCCGTTTGCGAGGTCACGCTCGATGTAAATATCAAAGAAGGTGCTCACACGGCCGAGCGACATTGCCGCGCCGTTTTGTTCCTTGATGGCGGCAAGATAGGCAAAATAGGTCCATTGGATCGCCTCTCGCGCATTTGTTGCGGGCTGGCTGATGTCAAAGCCGTACATTTGCGCCATTTCCTTCATATAGCCGAGGAAGGAGATCTGGCGGAACAGCTCCTCGTCCAGTCGGATGGTTTCGGTGTCAAAGGTCTTGCCTGTGAGGGCTGCCTTATCTTGCTTTTTACATTCGATCAAACGGTCGATACCGTAAAGTGCCACGCGGCGGTAGTCGCCGATGATGCGTCCTCTGCCGTAAGCATCGGGCAGACCTGTGATGACATGGCATTTTCTTGCCGCGCGCATCTCGTCGGTGTAGGCACGAAAAACGCCGTCGTTGTGCGTGGTGCGGAAACGGAATTCTTCCTCGATCTTTCCGCCGAGTTTATAGCCGTAAGCCTCGCATGCCTGACGCGCCATGCGGATGCCGCCAAAGGGATTGACACCGCGCTTTAAGGGGCGGTTGGTCTGCATTCCCACGATCAGCTCGTTGTCTCGGTCAATATATCCCGGCGAATAGCTGGTGAGAGAGGATACGGTGTCGGTGTCAATGTCAAGCACACCGCCGTACTGACGCTCGAGCGCAAACAGCGTTTCAAGCTTTTTCATCAGCGCCGACGTGCGGGGCGTTGCGCCTGCCAAAAAGGCAGCGTTGCCTTGATATTCCTTATAGTTTTTTTGAATGAAGTCTCTGACGTTGATCTCGTTCTGCCAAACGCCCGAGACAAAGCCTTTCCAATTTTTGTGTTCCATAATTATATACCTCCATATAGAAGATGCAAAAAGGGCAAATCAGCCCAGAATGCAACTGATTTGCCCAGACGGTCGGCATATTCCTTTTGCATTCCCCCGCGGTCATCCCGCGTTATCCGTCAGTTATGTAAAAGGTTCTCTTATATTATACCGAATTTTTTTGCGTTTGTCAATTCCATTTCTAAAAAAACACCGCCAAGAATCGACTTTTTTGAAGAAAGGCTTTTGTGAAAAATGTGAGTGCGTCAGGTTCGCTCCATCAAAAGCCCGCAGGTTCTTTCCAAAACATTGCGGTGTGCCTCCAGCGCATAAGAGAGGGGGAGCAGCCATTTTCCGCCGTCGGTGGCTATGTAATTGTTGAGAAGCATTGCGTGCGCGCCTCGTGCCTTGTTTGCGCATAAGTGAAGGGAATAGAAGGGAAAGCGGTCGAGCTCGGAGAGCGTTGTGAGAAGCTGCTCCGGAAAAACGGCAAGCTGCGCGTTGCAGGTTGCTTCTTCAACAAGGGGCGGCAATGGCGGAATGCTTGACGGCAACAAAAGTGCCGCGGAGAAGGCACGGCTGACGCATTCACCCAGTGCATGCGCCAGATGCAGGGTGTGAGGCGTGCAAATTCCCTCGGCAGTGTGACGCTCGATATCGGCAAGTTCGGACAGCATGACACGGTTGAGATCGGATATATCGGCTGCACAGGTGTGACATTCGTTGCATATGGCATCTTTTAAGTGAACGGCGGTTAAACGGCAGAGTTCGGAAAGTGAAAGCAATGGGTTTTTGGTATCCGGCATGGTATTGTCTCCTTTTTCTTTTGTTTATCCCTATCATATGCCGTGTCTTGGAATATTAGAACGGACAAGTCTGTTTCTTTTCCGTGAATGTTTTTGTAAATCCCTTGCATAAACGGAAAAAAGGTGATATAATATGTTTGAAAACTATTATTTCGGAGGTGTGCGTATGAAAACACTCCTTTTGGGCGGCGATGTATGGTTTGCCGACAGAACGGTCAAAAAAGATTGTGCGGTTCTTTGGGAGGACGGCACGATTTTGGCTGTCGGTGATGCGTGCAACGGGGTCATGCCCGATCATATTGTCAATGCTACGGGGATGACTGTGATTCCCGGGCTCATTGATGTACATACACACGGCAGAGCCGGATATGATTTTTGCACGGCGAATGTCGAAGAAATGAAGAAAATGAAGCTTGATTATGCGTGTCATGGCGTTACTTCTGTGTTTGCCACGCTTGCCTCGGGCACGGTGGAGGAATGGACGAGAGCCATTCGTAATATCCAAGCCGCAGGCTTTGAGGGGATCCATTTCGAAGGGCGTTACCTCAATTCCCAAAAGCGGGGGGCACATGCCGCAGAGCTTCTTGCAAAGCCGAATGCCGCAGAGCTGGAGGAATTTTTGAAGCAGATCGATATTCCGTGCCATGTCAGCGCGGCGTTTGAATTGGACGAGGACGGCTCCTTTGCGGAGACCGCGAGACGCTATGGCGCTACGATGGGATTGGGGCATACCGCCGCTACGGCTGAGCAGACCCGAGTTGCCATTGAGCGCGGTGTGAGATCGTTTACGCATCTCTATAATGCGATGCCTCCCTTGCATCACCGAGAGGCTGGCCCTGTTGGCGTTGCCTTTTGTGGCGGAGGATATGGGGAACTGATCGTTGACGGTATGCATATCTGTCCCGAGATGGTGGCGCTTGCCTACAAATGTCTTGGAGAGGACCGTACCGTATTGATTACAGATTCGATGGAGGGGACGGGATGTCCCGACGGAACCTATTCGATTGCGGGACAGCCGGTTTATCTCAAGGACGGACGCGCTGTTACGGGAGACGGAGCATTGGCGGGCAGCACGCTGGATCTTTGGGACGGTGTAAAAAATCTGATGAAATTTGCGGGTGCTTCGTTTGCCGACGCGGTTGCCTGCGCAACGGTCAATCCCGCACGTATGGTGGGAATCGATAAAACGGTTGGTTCGATTGAGCCCGGCAAGCGTGCCGATCTGCTTTTGATCGACGACTGCATGGATATTGCCATTATTTACAACGGTGGCGAGCTCGTATAAGGAGTTGGAAAAGTATGGAAAACATAAATGAAAAGAGCTTGAAAAAAGATTGCCTTTTGAAAAACTTGCAGATCGTTTTATGGGGGCTTTTGGCGTTGCTTTTTGCGATTTTGTTGCTTCTTGAATGCATTCCCGCAACCGGGAGTACCGGTATCACGGTGAAAGAGAGTGTTGCCGTTTCCTCGGCACTGATCAACAAGACACAGCAAAATTATATTTCTGCCATTAGCGGTGTTTTGTTTAATCCTACCGATGATGTGATCACGGTTGAGCGTGTAACGGTTACGGTTAAGGGCGAGGATGCGGGACGTGAGGTGGAGTTGGAAGGCTTTGTGCTTCCGCCCAGAACCGGAGAGGAACTTTATGAATCGTGGGAGAGCCTTGATTCATTTACTCGCGTGACGCGGGTTGCCGTTACGGTTGACGGAGAAACCGCGGTGCTGTCAAATGCAAACCGCGCGGTTGAGCAGGGACCTGTTGTGGTGCTTGGAATCCTTTTGGCTTTTGCCGTATTTCTTCTTGTCCGCGCCGCAAAGGGACGCTATTATCTGTGGCAGGAATCAAAATTGTAAGCCCTTCCATTTTGTAAAAAGTTTGGAAACAGTCGAAAAATGAGTCCGATAGGTCTTGACAATGAGGGCGAATTTGTGTATAATAAAAGAAGTATGATCTTACCAAACCGCAGGTAATTCATTCATACAAAAAAGAAAGAATAATAAGGAGGTGTTTTATGGAATTTGTTATTCCGATCATCGTAGGTGTCGTTGCACTGGCGGTCGGTGTTCTCATCGGTTTTTTGATCCGCAAGCGGATCGGTGAGGCAAAGATCGGTTCTGCTGAAGCTGAGGCAAAGCGAATTTTGGAGGAAGGCGCAAAAGGTGCCGAGGCCAAAAAGAAAGAGGCTTTGCTTGAGGCAAAGGAAGAAACGCTTCGGTTGCGCAATGAAGCCGAGCGCGAGCTCAAGGAGCGCCGTGCCGAGGTTTCCCGTCAGGAGCGCAGAATCAACCAGAAGGAAGAAAATCTGGATAAGAAGACCGAAACGCTGGAACGAAAAAACGAACAACTGGACGAAAAGCTGAAGGCAAACGACGTTTTGCGTGAGCAGATCAACGAGGTTTTGGCACAGCATCTCAAACGGTTGGAGGAGATCTCCGGTTACACGGTTGATCAGGCAAAGGAAGAATTGCTGGCACGTGTGGAGTCCGAAACCACGCACGAGATAGCGCAAAAGCTGGACGAGCTGGAGACTCGCTTTAAAGAAGAAGCGGATACAAAGGCAAGAAATATTCTTTCCATGGCGATTCAGAGATGTGCCGCAGATCACGTGACCGAGTCCACCATTTCGGTGGTGTCACTCCCCAATGAGGAAATGAAGGGACGCATCATCGGACGTGAGGGCAGAAACATTCAAAAGCTGGAAACGCTGACGGGTGTTGAGCTGATTATTGATGACACGCCCGAGGCGATTACGGTATCAGGTTTTGATCCCGTGCGTCGTGAGGTGGCAAGATTGGCACTTGAAAAGTTGATTGCGGACGGCCGTATTCATCCTGCCCGTATTGAGGAAATGGTGGAAAAGGCGCGCCGTGAGGTGGATGCTGTAATCAAGCAGGCAGGTGAGCGCTCGACATTTGATGTTGGGGTTCACGGTATTCATCCCGAGCTGGTCAAGCTTTTGGGACGCTTGCGCTACCGTACCAGCTACGGTCAGAACGTACTGCAACACTCGATTGAAGTTGCGTGGCTTGCAGGTATGATGGCTGATGAGTTGGGCGTTGACGGAGCACTTGCACGCCGTGCAGGCTTGCTCCATGACATTGGTAAGGCTTTTCCGCAGGACATGGAAGGCTCTCACGTAGAGTTGGGTGTCAATGCGGCAAGAAAGTACAAAGAAAGCGCGGAGGTCATACATGCGATCGAAGCGCACCACAACGATGTGGAACCCAAAACCATCGTTGCAATTCTGGTACAAGCGGCAGACGCGGTATCTGCGGCAAGACCGGGAGCTCGACGCGAGGATATGGAGAACTATATCAAGCGTTTGCAAAAGCTGGAAGAGGTTGCTGTCAGCTTCCAGGGTGTGGATAAGGCGTACGCCATTCAGGCAGGCCGTGAGATCCGCGTAATGGTTAAACCCGAAGTGGTCAATGACGAGGGCATGAAGCTGATTGCCCGAGAGATGGCAAAGAAGATTGAAGAAGAAGTGAAGTATCCGGGTCAGATCAAGCTACACCTGATTCGGGAGACCCGCGCCGTAGACTACGCGAAATAACCTAACTTTTTCCGACACAACGGAATTTATCATACATATGGCTATGATGAAATACCGCCGCATAGCGGCGTCCGTATAAATGAGGCTCAAAAACCTCAAAGAAAAAAGGATATTCCATCGATTTGACGGAATATCCTTTTTTGATTCTTTGGATCAATCCTCGATCGCGGCGCGGCGGGAGTTGACCTCTTTGAAGTATGCCATATCGAACTTGGGTTCACGCCCGTAGGTGTAAAGGCCGTTCGTTTCCTGCTCCACGTCGTAAAGCTGGGTGTAACAGAAGCCGAGCATATAGGGGCAATCCAGCAGAGCGTCGGTCAGTCGCTTGTAGCGATCCAAGAATTCTTCCGCGGTCTGCGGTGCGTTTCCGTAGCCCCATGCATTGGCGTTGCCCGAGTTGACATCCCACTTGATGCCACCGTATTCGCTGAGGAACACGGGCTGTCCGGAGATATAAACGCCCTTTTGACGCTTCATTGCTTTTTCATGCGTTTTGGTGTAAAGCTCGATCATTTCTTCGGGGGTCTTTGCAAGATAGGGAACCGAGAAGTTTTCGGGCTCCTGAATGTAATCGTGCAGGTCAAAGATGTCGGTCTCCACGTGGTAGTTTCCGCTGGTGTCGATGCAGGGACGGGTGGGGTCTGCCGCCTTGGTCTGGCGGTAGAAGGTGCGGAGCACCTCGTTGTTTTGTCCTCTCTCGTTGTTGTGGTCCCAGGTTTCGTTCATGGGGCACCAGCCGATGATCGAGGGGTGGTTGAAGTCGCGGTCAATGATTTCCGCCCATTCGTTGCAGAAAGGGGCGATGACGTCGGTATTGGAGCAATCCATGCCCCAGTTTCCGTACTCACCCCAAACGAGGTAGCCCATGCGGTCGGCGTGGTAGAGGAAGCGGGGCTCAAACACCTTTTCGTGCAGACGCGCGCCGTTAAAGCCTGCGTCAAGTGAGAGCTGAATATCGTTTACAAGTGCCTCTTCCGAGGGAGCGGTGTAGATGCCGTCGGGATAGAAGCCCTGATCGAGCACGAGACGCTGGAAGACCGACTTGCCGTTGAGCAGATAGCGGTAGCCGTCAAGCTCGGTGCTGCGCATACCGAAGTAGGATGCAACGGTGTCGTCGCCAAAGGTCAGCTTCAGGTCGTAGAGGCGGCCGATGCCAACCTCCCACAGATGCAGCTCGGAGAGCGCCATTGTGCCACTGACATAGCCGCCGCGCGCAGTCTTGAGTGAAAGCGTGCCAACGACCTTGCCCTCGTAGGATGCTTCGAGGTTGAGTGTACCCGCGCCGCACAGCTGAGCCGAAACACCAAGGGTGCAGTTTTCAATATCGGGGATCAGCTTAAAGCTCTTGATGTAAGAGGTGGGAACGTACTCCAGCCAAACCGTCTGCCAGATACCTGTGACACGGGTGTAGTGGCAGCCTTTGGAATTAAACCAGGGCGACTGTTTTCCGTGACCGTACTTGGGGTTGCCGTCCTCGTCGATGGCGCAAACGCAAAGGCTGTTGACACCGTCGCAAAGCGCGTCGGTGATGTCGACCGTAAAGGAGGCGTAGCCGCCAACGTGCACGCAGACCTCTTTGGAGTTGACATAGATATGTGCGATATGGTCAACGGCACCGAAGTGCAGCAGCACTCTGCCGCCCTTCCAATCAGCGGGGATCTCAATGTCGCGGCGGTACCACACGCAGTGGTGGAAATCGCGGTCGCCAACGCCCGAGAGCTCGCTTTCGGGGCAGAAGGGAACGGTGATCTTGCCGTCGAGATGAGCTTTTTCATAGAGCTTGCGAGCGATACCGCTGACTGCGCGGTCGCTTTCAAATTCCCACTCGCCGTTGAGGTTGATCCAGTTTTTTCTTTCAAATTGCGGATTGGGATGTTCAATTCTTGGAATCATGATGATCTCTCCTTTTTTATTTCTTTGTAATGAGCCGCAAAAAGCTCGGACATTTTATGTTCTCCTTATATTATATCGCGGTTCTTATAAAAAATCAATATGTATTTTCATCATATGCATGAGGATTTTGCGCATTTACTTTTTTGGGAGGCAATATTGAGCGGGGTCCCGTTGAGCACAGCCCCTGTCAGAGTTTCGCCGCTGTAGGTCAGCTTGAGCGAGAAGAAGGGCTCGTCGGAGTCGAGAAGCTTCAAAAAGATGCGGTCGCCCTCCCACATGGTAAGCTCAAACAGCCGGCTTTTGTCGATCCATGCAAGCTCGCCCTCGTCGCATTCCTTGAGGTCACCCGTCCAGTCGGTCACCTCAAACAGGTGCATATATTCACAGCCCCACTCGTCGGACACGAAGGTCACGATGCCACGGTAACGGAATTTTGTCACGGTCAAGCCCGTTTCCTCCAACACCTCGCGCCGCATACAGTCCTCGGGGCTTTCGTTTGCTTCAAATTTTCCGCCCACTCCGATCCATTTGTCATGATTTTCGTCACGTTTCTTTTTTGTGCGATGGAGCATCAGGTATTTTCCGTCGCGCTCGGGGTAGCAAAGGGTGGTCATTTTCATGTCGGTTCTCCTTTTACGGCACGCTTTAAGGTTTTGAGATATGCTTTTATTTCGGTGGATATTTGATAGCTCTCTATCGCTTTTTGGATCGCTTTGTTGTGCACCCACGCATCAAGCCTTTGCTCGGTGAGATAGGGGATGGTTGCATCGTATTGCTTGGCAAGCGCCATGGAGAAAAACCACGCCTGCGCCATGTTTATGTAATAGTCCTCGCCCCTAACTTGTGCGGCAAGCGAGAGGATCTCGGGGGTAAAACGCGCATCGTCAAGATACCAAGCTGTGAGCCGAACCAGCCCATAGCGCACGGTGTATACCTTGTCCGAGCGGAGCCAACTTTTGATGTGCGACAGCAAGCTATCGGGCTTTTGCAAAAGAATTTTGGGGCAAAAGAGGTCGCAGGTCGCCCAGTTGTCGATGTAGGGGAGAAATCGCTCGACCTCATGGATCGCGGTATCGAAATCGGGGATGCGATCGAGCAGGGCTCCGTGGAGGTTGTCCTCGTCATACAGCGCATGAGGGAGGGCGGCGAGAAAGCTCTTGGATTCCTCCGTACCGTAATAGGTTTTCGCAAGGCGGCGGATGTCGGGAATGCGCACACCGATCACGCGCACGGGATCGACCGTGGGCATCAGCTTGCGTTGAAACTGTGCGTATTGTGCGTCTTTCATGGACAGTAGCTTTTTTCTGATTTCGGTTTCCAAAGCATGCACCTGCCTTTCTG
>JAFTXB010000226.1 GCA_017461825.1 Clostridia bacterium | reverse complement strand
GTTTTGACATCACACTGTGATGTCATTCATTACGCTCGTTTTCGGGAGGAGCAATTCTCGCTGCGGCTCGGTCACACTCGCGTTCTGACATCACACCGTGATGTCATTCATTACGCTCGTGTCGCTTCGCTACCTCCCCTACAAAGTTTATTCGTTTTCCGTTTGTGCGGCGGTGGGCGTTTGTTTGCGGGACGTCGAGGCTCCGTCCCCTACAAAGTCAGAGGACAAGCCACGCCGATTTTGCCCCTGACCTTGCAACGAGACGCAAACATCCCGTTATATCTAAATACCCCCTTCCTTGAAAGTTTTGAAGGGGTGTGGGGAAACTTTTTCAAAAGTTTCCCCACAAATCGCATCCTATATCAAATTTTTACAGCGCCGACGGGGCGGATGCGGAGCACCATACATCTACCGACACCCAAAGCGGCGTCCATGGCAACGCGGAAGTTTTCGACATCAGCCGTAGGAACAAATGCCTGAATGGTTCCCGCAAAGCCGCCGCCATGTACACGCCAAGCGGCTTTTTTGCCCGCAAGCTCTTTTTCCGCAAGACAGAGAGCCAGCGAGAGCCCCTGCTCGGAGAGATTTTTGCAGGTGTATACGTTTTGCAGATAGCAGAACGACGAGCGTCCCGAGGCGATCACGCCGTCAAAAAAGGCGTCAATGTTTCCTGCAAGAAGTGCGGATTTTTGCGCGGCGACACGGCGGTTCTCGGCATAGAAGTGGAGTGCGCGGAGGATCGCACGGTCACCGACGGTTTCACGCAGAGAGGGAATTGCATCGATCACAGCCTGCTCGTCGCAGTCACGCAAAACTGCCTTGCCCATGGCGGCTGCAACAGCCTTCATTTCGGCGGGAACCGATGCGTAATCGTCTGTGAGATCGGCGTGGTTTCCACCGGTGTTGACGATGCAGAGGTTATAGCCCGCACCGGAAATATCAAAATCAACCTTTTCGATCACGGGAGCCGAGGGATCCTTAAAATCGATGGCAACGATGCCGCCAACGGCACACGCCACCTGATCCATCAGTCCGCAGGGCTTGCCAAAAAATTTGTTTTCAGCGTACTGCGCCAGCTTTGCGATCTCCACGTTGTCAACCTTGCCGTCATTGTAGATGTGGCTGAGGATGTTACCGATCATATCTTCAAAAGCGGCGGAGGACGAAATGCCCGAGCCCTTGAGAACGTTGGAGGTTGTGTAAGCGTCAAAGCCACCGACAGCGTAGCCATCCTTTCGGAAACCGGCGACCATGCCCGCGATCAGTTCGTCGGAATGTCCTTCGGGATTCTTCCGCGGTTCGGTAAATGTATTGATGTCCACTACGTCTTCGTCAAAGCCCTCGCTCTTTACGCGAATGACATTTTCGGAATTGGGAGCGGCAACCGCAATGATGTCAAGGTCGATCGAGGCGGCAATGACACAGCCGTGGTTGTGGTCGGTGTGGTTGCCCGAAAGCTCGGAGCGGCCTGCCACCGAATAAAGGGCGGCGTCGCGGTTGGTGCCGTACAGCTCGGCAAATGCGTCAACGGCGGCGGCGTAGCGCGCCTTTTGCGCTTCTACGGCACCCTCGCCGTAAATGTAAGCAAAGCGTTCGTCAAATTTGCCGTTCAGGATCGCTGTTTTGAGTTGCGTGGTATTCATATGTAGTATCCTTTCCGTAGTGGTTTTTTGTTCTCTAACCGATTTATTATACCACATTTTTCAGGTGGAATCAATGCTTTTCCAAAAAAATCATAAAAAAAGGTGCATTTTATAACTTTTTTGCAAGATTGTTATATTTCCGCAATAATTTAGGATTGACAAAAGAGGCTTTTTATGGCAAAATAAAAGCAGAACCGTAAAAAACACATCATAAATCAAAGCACAGAAAGGAACTTCCGTCATGAGCTTAACTTTTGGTTATCATCTTTCTCAAGAGCATCTGCACGTTGGTTGTGACAAGCCGCGTGCGTATTTCATCCCTTACGGCAGCAAAGAGGCGGCAAAAACCGGCAACCGCTCGGCATCCAACCGCTTTCTCTCGCTTTGCGGCGAGTGGAGCTTCCGTTATTACAAGTCGGTAAATGATGTAAAGGATTTTACCGCACCCGATTTTGCGGGGGAAGCTGAACGCTTAAACGTTCCCATGTCGTGGCAGATGGCACTCGGCAGAGGCTACGATACGCCCAATTACACCAATGTGCGCTATCCGTTCCCCGTTGATCCTCCACACGTGCCCGATGATAATCCCTGCGGACTTTACGAGCGCGATTTTGAGATCGATGCCGAAACGCTGAAAAGCCGTAAGATCAAGCTGGTCTTTGAGGGCGTGGATTCCTGCTTTTATGTTTATGTCAACAACAAATTTGTTGCGTACAGCCAGGTCAGCCACATGACCAGTGAGATCCCCGTGGACGATTATCTCGTTGCGGGTAAGAACAACATTAAGGTTTTGGTGATCAAGTGGTGCGACGGCTCGTATCTCGAGGATCAGGACAAGATCCGTTTCTCGGGCATCTTCCGTGAGGTCTATCTGCTTTTGCGTGATCCCGTGTATCTGACCGATATTTACACACGCGCACTTCCGAGTGAGAATTTCAAAAAGGCTACTTTGACGGCAGAGCTGACCGCAAACGGCAAGACCGATGTGACGTATCAGCTGGTCGATCCCAAGGGAAATGAGATCGCAAGCGGTAACGTGGCGGTTGACGGCGGTGCTGTGCTGACGCTTGACGTTGACGCCCCCCTGCTGTGGAGCGACGAGACACCCGATCTCTATGAGCTTTATCTCACGGTTGGCGGCGAGCATATCCGTATTGAGGTAGGCGTGCGCCGCTATGAGATCAAGGGAAAGGTGATCTATGTCAACGGCAAGAAGGTCAAGGCAAAGGGGGTCAACCGCCACGACAGCCACCCGCAGCTCGGCTCGGCTACCCCGATGGATCACATGCTGCGCGATCTTTACATCCTCAAGGCGCACAACGTCAACTTCATCCGCACCAGTCACTATCCAAACGATCCCCGTTTCTATGAGCTTTGCGACCGTTTGGGCTTTTATGTCTGCGACGAGACCGATCTTGAAACGCACGGCATGCAGGCGGTTGGCAACTGGGATGAATTAACCGATAACCCCGCATGGACAGAAAGCTATCTCGACCGCGCCGAGCGGATGTTTGAGAGAGACAAAAACCACGCCTGCGTTCTGATGTGGTCGGTTGGAAACGAGAGCGGAACGGGACTGAACCACCGCCTCATGAGCCAATATTTCCACGACCGTATGCCGGGCTGTATTGTTCATTGCGAGGACGCTTCGAGAAGGTTTTTCAAACTTTACGGCAATGCCACCACTGCCGAGGATCGCAAAAAGCTGGATTGCGATTACATCGATGTGGACAGCCGCATGTATATTACCACCGACGAGTGCATTGACGTCTATATCAAAAACAACAATGTTTCCAAGCCTCTGTTCCTCTGCGAATACAGCCATGCAATGGGCAACGGCCCCGGGGATCTGGAGGAATACTGGCAGACGATCTACAAATACGACTCCTTCTTTGGCGGATGCGTTTGGGAAATGCTCGACCACAGCGTGGACATTGGTACTCCCGGCAACCCCAAGTTTATCTACGGCGGCGACATGGGCAATGTGCTCCATGACAGTAACTTCTGCGTGGACGGTCTCGTTTACCCCGACCGCCGTGTGCACACGGGCATGTTGGAATACAAGCAGGTTCTGCGCCCCGTGCGCCTGACCGACTTCAATGCCGAAAAGGGCACTGTAACCCTCCGCAACATGCGCTATTTTACAGCTCTTACCGATCTTGATATGATCTGGACTGTCGAGCGCAACGGCAAGGTGATCCGGCAGGGAAGAGTGACGGGACTGAACATCCTGCCGCAGTACCGAAAGACCTACAAGCTCGACCTCGGCGATCTCGCGGCACTTGACGGATTTTGCTATCTGAATCTTTCCTTCCGCTCGAATGTCGCTCACCCGTGGGCTGAAATGGGTTACGAGGTTGCCATGGAGCAGGTAAAGCTTGACTGCGCTGAGATGCAAAAACTTTCTCAAAAGACGGTGGTACAGACCTTTGCTGTGAAGGAAGATGAAAAGACGATTTGTGTGACCGACGGTGCGTGCGTTTATACCGTCGACCGCCTCCACGGCTTGATCTCCTCGATCGTGGGAGACGGAAAGGAATTTCTGACTACTCCCGTCAAGCCCTATATCTGGCGTGCTCCCACCGACAATGACAGAAAGGTCAAGTCCGATTGGCTGAAGGTCGGTTTTGACCGTATGCATACCAAGTGTTATGAGTGTAACATTACAGAACAGACCGAAAACGAGATCGTCGTGTCGGCAAAGCTTTCGATCGGTGCACTTGCAAGACGGCCTGTGCTTCGCATGAATGTGACGTATAAATTCATTCGCAACGAGGGTGTGACGGTTACGACAGAAGCTACAAGATGTGCCGAATACGACCACTTCCTGCCTCGCTTTGGTTTTATGTTCCAAATGCCCGCCGATTGCGAGCAGCTCCGCTACTTTGGTAGAGGTCCGGTGGAGTCCTACAGAGACAAACGCCATGCATCGCACATGGGGCTGTTTACCACAACGGTTACAGAGCATTTTGAGCACTATGTCCGTCCGCAGGAAAACATGGCTCACACCGACACGCATTGGATGGAGGTAGCCAACCTTGCGGGACAAGGCTTGCTTGCAACCGGTGCAAATGACAGCGCAACCTTTAGCTTTAACTGCTCGCACTTTACCCCCGAGCAGCTCTTTAAAACCGCACACGACTACGAACTGGAGCCCATGGCAGAGACCGTCGTTCACATCGACTACATGCACAGCGGTATCGGATCAAACTCCTGCGGACCCAAGCTCTCCCCCGAACTGCAGCTTAACGAAACGGCATTTGGATACACCTTCCGTCTGTTGCCCGTCCGTGTCAATGACGTATGCCCCTTTGAAAAGGCAAAGAAATAAGGGGGACGCGGTTTTCGTGGGGACGCGCCAAGGGGAACTTTTGCAAAAGTTCCCCTTGGAACCCCTCAAAACTTTTAAAAAAGGGATTGGTTGGATAGAGTGGGGAAATACCTGTCTCATTTCATAATTGGGAGTAATACGTTCTCACTTTCTACGCTGACGGTAGTTGCTCCCGTAGAATTCAGGGGCCACCGAGACCCTGAATTCTTACCAATGTTAGTTTTATGAGAAAACGTACAATCTTGTAGGGCAGGGGTAGCGAAGCGACACGAGCGTAATGAATGACATCACGGTGTGATGTCAGAACGCGAGTGTGACCGAGCTGCAGCGAGAATTGCTCCTCCCGCAACAACCGCCCACCGCAACACAAAAACTCCACAC
>JAFTXB010000225.1 GCA_017461825.1 Clostridia bacterium | reverse complement strand
GCGTCTGCATCGCTTTCAAGCGCTACAAAATCCGCTTCTCTGCCCTCTGCCTTGAGAAATGCGCGGGTGATCTCGTCGGACGGGAAGATCGACGTAGTGGCACCAAGCTCGGTACCCATATTGGTGATGGTGGCACGCTCGGGAACAGACAAGGTCTTGATGCCCTCGCCGCCCCATTCAATGATCGAACCGACGCCGCCCTTGACCGACAGGATCCGCAAAATTTCAAGGCTGACGTCCTTTGCTGTTACAAACGGACGAAGCTTGCCCGTGAGATTGACCTTGATCATTTTGGGCATGGTGATGTAATATGCGCCGCCGCCCATGGCAACGGCAACGTCAAGTCCGCCCGCGCCAAATGCCAGCATACCGATGCCACCGCCCGTGGGGGTGTGGCTGTCGGAGCCGATCAGGGTCTTACCGGGAATTCCAAAGCGCTCCAGATGTACCTGATGGCAAATGCCGTTTCCGGGACGAGAGAAATAAATGCCGTGTTTTTTGGCGATCGATTGGATAAAACGGTGATCGTCGGCATTTTCAAATCCCGATTGAAGCGTGTTGTGGTCGATATAAGCGACGCTCTTTTCGGTTCGTACGCGGTCAACGCCCATGGCTTCAAATTCGAGATACGCCATCGTACCGGTCGCGTCCTGCGTGAGCGTTTGGTCGATCCTGAGTGCGATCTCACTGCCAACGGTCATTTCGCCGCTGATCAGGTGAGCCTTGATAATTTTTTGTGCAATGGTAAGTCCCATGTTTATACTCCCTCTCGTTCTTCGATATATGCTTTCGCGTTTGCGATATGATCTCTCATGCGTTGCTCGGCAAGAGGCGCGTCGTGAGCCGCGATCGCTTCAAAGATCGCGCGATGCTCCTGCGAGGAATATGCCGAGCGAATTTCGTTCTCCACCGATGCCTTGCGGTATTTGAGCACCTTTTTGTGCAAAGGCATCAAGGCGTCAAAGAGCGCCGTGCTGCCGCTGAATCGGTAAATCAGTTGATGGAATTTGCTGTCCATGCCGTTGATGCGGTCGGCATCGTGCTTGGGAACGTAAAACTCCTGCAATTCCACAGCTTCACGCAGCTCTTCAAGCTGTTCATCGGTAATATTTTTCGCCGCCTCAGCCGCGGCAAGCCCCTCGATGCGGATGCGGATCTCGAGAATGTCCTTTAAATCTTTTTTACTGACACCGATGACAATGATCCCCTTTTGCGAGATCTCAATGATATGCTCCTGCTCCAGTCGGCGCAGAGCCTCGCGGATCGGCGTACGGCTGACACCAAGATCGGAAACAAGCTTCAGCTCTGTCAAGACCTCTCCGTGGGCATATTTTCCCGACAGAATGTCGGTTTCAAGGCGGTCAAATACCTGCTCCGCCAGCGATATGGTTCTGTGTTCCAGCATGATCCACCCTCCTTACAGCCTTTGAAAACGGTTTTGCGAGAGCTTTTCGATTTGTTCCTCGATCTCACCAACCGAAAGTGATGTCTGTCTTCCACCCTCGTATTCGGCATCGATCCATTGCTTGAGCGAGATCACGAGGGGATCCTTCTTATCCACCGCCTCGTTTGCGGTCAGGCGATAGTTTTCGTTGATCCAGTATGCAATGCCCGCCAGTCCGGACGCTTTTCCGAGCATGACCGACGCCGCACGGTTAAGAATTTTTTTGGTATCAAAAATATTGTATATCTCCTCATCCTTAAGCAATCCGTCGGCGTGGATACCGGCACGCGTGACGTTAAAGCTTCTGCCGACAAACGGTGTCATGGGCGGGATCTTATATCCGATCTCATGCTCAAAATAATCGGCGATCTCGGTGATCACGGTGGGATCCATGCCATCGAGAGAGCCTCGTAGAGAGGCATACTCAAAGATCATCGCTTCAAGCGGAATGTTCCCCGTCCGCTCACCGATGCCAAGGAGCGAGCAGTTCACGCCGCAGGCACCGTAGAGCCAAGCCGTGGTGGCATTGGTAACAGCCTTGTAAAAATCGTTGTGTCCATGCCACTCCAGCATTTCGCTCGGCACATCGGAATAGTGTTGAAGACCGTAAATGATGCCGGGTACGCTTCGCGGGATCGCAACCTCGGGATAGGGA
Source organism: Clostridia bacterium (assembly GCA_017461825.1). GTDB lineage: Bacteria > Bacillota > Clostridia > Oscillospirales > CAG-272 > UMGS1865. The sequence continues at coordinate 1,647 of JAFTXB010000225.1, read as the reverse complement.
ATGCCGTAGCCCATCGTATCGCAGGCGCGGATCCGCACGGGAATCTTTGCATCGGCAGACATTTTCATCAGCTCATTGACAAACGGCACAACAAATCCGTAGAAATCGGCACGGGTAATATCTTCAAGATGGCATCTCGGCATAACCCCCGCCTCAAACGCCTCGGCAACCGTGGAAAGATAATAGTCCATGCATTGCTTACGCGTCATCTTCATCTTTTTGAATATATGATAGTCACTGCACGAAACGAGAATCCCCGTCTCGCGGATGCCAAGGTCGCGCACAAGCTTAAAATCTTCCTTGCTGGCACGGATCCATGTCGTGATCTCGGGAAATTTCAGCCCCAGATCCTGACACTGCGCCACGGCATCCCTGTCCTTTTGACTGTACACAAAAAACTCGGTTTGACGAATGATCCCGTAAGGGCCTCCCAGCTTTGACATGAGCTTGAACAGATCCACGATCTGCTTGACCGTATAGGGCTCTACCGACTGCTGTCCGTCACGAAACGAGGTATCGGTGATCCAGATATCCTCTGGCATACCGATCGGCACACGGCGGTGGTTGAATGCCACGCGCGGAACCTCGGTATAAGGATAGACCTCGCGGTATAAATTCGGCTCTGCTATATCTTGAAGCGAATACTTATAATTTTTTTGCTCCAATAGATTTGTTTGGGAAGAAATCTCTAACATTTCACGATCCTCCACTCCTTGTTTTTATGTATACAATTATACACCAAAACGTGTATTTTGTCAACAGAAAGATAAAAAAATAACCGCTAAAAAAGCGTTCTGTCTTGACAAATCATTGTGTAATATGATACAATATAGAAGATATGAAATGATAAAGAGGTTTTGTCTCATGAAATTGATGATCGCATCCGATATTCACGGATCTGCCTATTATTGCAAGCAATTGCTCAACGCCTATCATACCGAGCAACCCGACCGTTTATTGCTGCTGGGTGATCTGCTCTATCATGGTCCGCGCAACGACCTTCCGCGCGAGTATGCCCCAAAGCAGGTCATTGAAATGCTGAACGGAATTGCCGAAAATTTGCTCTGTGTACGCGGAAACTGTGAGGCGGAGGTTGATCAAATGGTGCTTTCTTTCCCCGTACTTGCCGATTACGCATTTCTTGAAGTAAACGGACTTCACATCTTTGCCACCCATGGGCACCTCTTCTCTCCCGACAGTCCTCCACCCCTGAGATCGGGCGATATTCTGCTCGGCGGGCATACCCACGTTCCAAAATGCGACCGTTATGCCACCTTCACCTATCTTAACCCCGGCTCGGTTTCGATCCCCAAAGATGACACCCCGCACTCGTATATGATCCTTGACGGTCGAACCGCGTATTGGAAAGCGCTCGACGGCGGTGTTTACCGCACCGAATTGCTCTGAACCAAAAGGAATGAAAGGATAAAAAGATATGGATTTCAATGAATTCAGCTTGATATACCCTACCCCCGAAACAAGAAAGCGCCACGACGACGGCACCGAGGTGCCCGATATCGACCTGTTTACCTTGCAAGAGCTTGGGCTTTTGGAAATATTTGACTTAAAAAACGGCGATCTTTCCGAATTCTTTACAACCAATCCCGAGGTCATGCGCTACCGTATGGCAACCTTTGACGATATGCT
>JAFTXB010000224.1 GCA_017461825.1 Clostridia bacterium | reverse complement strand
CCCTGATCCAATAACCCCTTTTTTAAGTTTTGAGGGGTTCCAAGGGGAACTTTTGAAAAAGTTCCCCTTGGCGCGCCCCCACGAAAAAAATCCCCCCAAAAAACAACCAAAGGAGCCAAAGCGCGATGAAACGAATTGATATTGAAATACGGACAAGCAAGCCAAGCCCGACGAGATGCGGCATATACGGTTGCGGGCGGACCGGAACAGCGATTGCATACACGCTGATGAAAAGCGGAGTTTGCCGTGATCTGGTGCTTGCCGATCCCGATCCTCGGCGCGCCTTGCAAGAGGCGGCGGCTTTGTCGGGGGCACTTCCCTTTTGCGCGCACACCGATATTTACGGCGGCGACGAAGAGGAGCTTGCCGAATGCGGTGTGATCGTCTTTGCGCTTGAAGCCGATGCGGACGAAGAAACGCTTTCCGCCCGCTTGCGCAAAACTGTGACGAAGCTCAGAGAATTCGGAGCCGAGCCGATCCTGCTCAATGCCACCTATCCGTTGGAGCGCATGACGCAGGTGCTCCATGAAGCGTCGGGGCTTTTTCACGGGCGTGTGTTTGGCGTGGGGTGTGTGACCGAGTGCGTTCGTCTGCGCAAGATGCTCGGGCGGCATTTGGCAGTGAACAGTGCGGCGATCAGCGTCTTTTTGGTGGGTGGGAGCGTGGAAGACACCATTCCCATCTGGAGCCAAGCGAACGTGGCAGGCATCAGCCTATCGCATTACTGCGCGATCTGCGGCAGGGGCTACGACGTGGGTGTGATGGACGGGCTGTTTCGCACGGCGTGGGAGCAAAGCGGGGAAAGTCCCTACACGGTGGCGGAGTCGGTCAGGCGGATCCTGCTTGCCATCGTGCGCGACGAAAACGTCATTCTCCCCCTCACCTGCCCCGTCGAAGGTCATTACGGACTGTACAACATCAGCCTCTGCCTCCCCTCCGTGATCGGTCGCAGCGGTGTCCGCCGCGTCCTCGAAATCCCCCTCGACGACGCCGAAGAACGCCACCTGCGAAAGGTTGCGGAAAGATTGAAAGGTTTTTGCGGGGGAGACCCCTTTTTATAAAAGGGGTCTCCCCCGCACCCCCTCTACCAAAATTTTTTACACAAAAAGGGGTTGGCGGGGATTTTTTCATCTGTGCACTCGGATTATGTTTGGATAGACAATTTCGATAATGGTTTATAGTTAGAATGCACTTGACTTTCAAGGTAATATAAGATATAATATTGTTAAAGATGTTAGAGAGAGGTCTATCCATGACACCCACACAATCATACCTTGATATTTTATACAGCGCGATAGAATATCACAAAGCAGCATGTGTTTGGTGCTTTGTGGGATTTGTTTTTTTCACTGCTTTCATTCTTTTTATTCCAAAAATAAAAAAGAAAAAGCCGCCAAAACCATCCAAATATCAATACCATCGCGTTCCAAAAAAAGAATTTAAAGAATCAAAAAAAGAATTCCCTTTTAAATTGGTTGCATGGTGCTTGCTAACATGCATTTGCATATGTGGTTTTGCTTATACCAATCACCAAATCAAGAAAATTGAAACAGACATCGAAAGCGGCAGTTTTGTTACATTTACCGGAAGCTTTCACTATTTTAATTACCGCGGAAAAGGTACAGATCATTTTTTTACAAGAATCGATCTTTTAGACGAATCACAAAACAGCATCGCAACTGTTCACCATCCTGATTATAAAAACTACCATTCTACTTATGAGAAAGATGAATATCAATTTATTGAAGAAGGATTTTATCACGGCACATTGGTTTACGCCAAGGAAAGCGGACTTGTGGTAAAATTGCAAATTGATGAGTAATTTAAAAAACAAACAACCGACACATTCCTTTCCCTCGGGCGGTGTCGGTTGATTTTTATGCCATCAGCTCCTCTGCCTCGGCTCGGGTATGAAGTTTTTGTGGGGGGACTTTTTTTTGAAAAAGTCCCCCCACACCCCCGAAAAAAAACTTTTCACAAAAAAGGGGTTAGGCAGGAGTTTTTCGTTTGTGCGCTGATTTGTAGGAAACGTGATACTTATCGCGTTTGATCTGTTCCCAAAAAGCAAACGAGAATGGCGTTTTTGTAGGGGACGGCGCCCCGACGTCCCGATAACGAACACATACCACCGTATCATATGGCTATAGTTCATCGTAACGGGCTGTCGTGGGCACCAGCCACCACAGCGTTTGTGCACTTGTATTTTGTGTGGATAAACCATTTCATTTAAACATTTATTCTCTTCTTGAAAATATATTTTCGAAAGCCCTTTACAAAAAACATTTTTTGTGGTAAAATAAAAGTGCGACACAAGTGAATAAAAAGCAATTAGGTACGGTATGCTATTTTTACTACGGTAAAAATGCATACTCTTGTTTCGCATACTTTGCCTTTTTGCTCGTTTCGAAACACTTGTGTCGCAGCAATTGGAGTCATGCGTTTTTCGGTGCGTGGCTTCGGCTGCGCACTTTTTATTTTTGGAGGAAAAAAATGGACCGTAAACAACCTTCCGCAGAACCTACTACAGCAGCTCAAACAAGTGGTTCCAGAAATACCGAACAAAATGAATCGAACGCTTTAAAATCGACCGAAACAACCAAATTGAAACCCGCACAAGACTCCTATGAGCAAATGAGAGTTCAACCCGGAAAAAGAAAAAAGCGTAACTTTATCATTCTCTATTAAAAATATCACCTCAAAACACAACCGACACTTCCCTTTCCTCTGGGCGGTGTCGGTTGCGTCGTATAAAATCTTGGCTAAAACAGCGGTTTGCCTTCTCAAATCTCATTTTTATTCGGCAAAAGCGTTGACAATTGCCGTTTTGTAGGGTATAATAAAGATGGACGAATCAAGCAAGACGGGAGGCGGAAGATATGCTCTTATACCACGGTAGTAATATGCTTGTCAAGCAACCAAAGCTCGTTGTACAAAACAGATTTTTGGATTTTGGCTACGGGTTTTATACCACGACCAATCAACAGCAGGCGGAAAGCTTTGCCAAAAAGGTAATTCTCCGCCGTGGCGGGGTTCCCACGGTCAACATATACGAATTTGACGAGAATGCACAAGGGCACGCCCTCAAGATCAAGCGCTTTTCTTCCCCCGACGGCGAATGGTTGGACTTTGTTTCCGCCCACCGAAGCGGCAATTACAGCGGTGAGCAATACGATCTCATCATCGGTGCGGTTGCAAACGATGACGTTTATCGAACACTTCAGGTTTACAGTGCAGGACTTTTGACAAAAGAACAAGCAATTGAAGCCTTAAAGATTAAAAAGTTATTCGACCAATACGTCTTTGCAACCAATCAAGCCCTCGCATCTTTGAAGTTTGCAGAGGCAAAAGAGGTGTAACGATGGACGAAAAATTCAACACGGTATTAAGCATCGCATTGATCCCGCAGATCCTTTCACTGATGATCGAAAAGGAAGGACTTGACGAGCTTTCCGCCATCAATGCGTTTTATCAATCTCAGACCTACGGGTTGTTAGAAAAAGAAGAAACAAAAACATGGCATTACAGCCCCTTGACCGTCTATATGATGTGGAAACATGAGCAAGAGACGGGAGAGATCATTTTTCCGGAGGAAGCGCAATGAGCAAAGAATTACCGTTTATCGTGCTTTGTGTGGAAGAATACAAGCACAAAAAAGGAATGACGGGAAAAGACGTGATTGATCTGTTCAATCGCTATTCGGTGTGTGAGTATATTCAAGCCTTCTATGAAGCATTGCACACAACAGGAATCAATTATATCATAGACGACATTGACTCCTATATTCGCGCCCGTCAAACCGCATAATCAATTGACAAAAAACAACCGACACTTCCCTTTTTTCCTCTGGGCGGTGTCGGTTGATTGTTATGCCATTTTTTGAATGTGCTCGGTGATATAGTCCTCCATGCGGTCGGTGGGGAGCTCCAGTGCCAAGGCAAGCTCGGTGTATAGGTGACGCTTGGCGTTTTCGGCAAACGAGCGCTCGGTGTCGCTGATGCGCTGGCTTTTCAACGTTTGCGCATTCATTCGCAGATAAACCGTTTTGATCACGCGAACCCACTCCACGGGGTCATGCATTTTCATCAGCTCAAGGTACTTTGCGCGCAGCAGCTTTGCGTTGCTCTCCTCAATGGTGCGCACGAAAGGAATGCGATCCAACAGCTCCTCCGCCTCGGCTCGGCTCAGCAATCGGCGCAAAAAGATCTTGTCGCTGTCCACGGGAATATAGATCATGCTGTTTGGGTCGCTCAACGGCTTTAGAACGTAATACTCGCGGTCGCGGGGCATCCCCTCCAGCGGTGCCGTTTGAATATCGACGATCTTGCACACGCCGCCCGATTCGTGAAATACGTATTCCTCGCGCTCAAACATTTGAAATCCTCCGTTTTTGATCGTTACCTATATTATACCACATTTCCGAAAAATTTGTAATAGGCGTTTTGGACAAAAAAACAGAGCATTTTTTTGGGCGTTTTTTATGAGGGTATGAGTTTTTTGTGGGGGAACTTTTTTTGAAAAAAAAGTCCCCCCACACCCCCGAAAAAAACTTTTTACAAAAAAGGGAGTATCTAAATTTTAAAGCTTTTATGCTCGCCGTTCGTGCAGTCGTTGGCGAGCGTTTGTGGAACAGAGGCGTCGGTACCTACAAAGGACCGACGCAGAGACACTCCACTATATCCACCCCCACCCTGACTTAAAAGGTTTTGGTTGAGGGGGTGTGGGGGAGACGCGTGTATTTGCATAGCAAATCACGCGACTTGGCTTGCCAAGTCTTCCTTTATTCAAAAAGGGGGCTCCCCCACAAAACACTCCCCTTCCCTCTTTACTGCTGAGGAACGACTGCGTAGAAGCAGAGGTTTTCGGAGCCGTTGTTGATGAGGGTATGGGTTTGACCTTTTTTGCAGTACTGGCACTCGCCGGCGTGGACGGGTTCTTCAACGCCGTCGGTGATCATGATTCCGTGACCCGACGTAAAGAAGATGGTTTCGCTGGAGGTGGAGTGGCAATGCAGACCGATCGACGCACCCGGAATCAAGCAACCGCGTAAAATTTTGTTGTTCTCGTCCTGAAAGATGTTGGCTTGCAGCTCTTTTTCACCGCCGTTGAAGTTTGCAAGATGTTGAAGCGGAAGTTCTTCAAAATTGATTCTCATGATAATCTCCTATGTAAATTTATTTTTGAAAACAAAATGAAAAAGTGGCACAATGTGGCACAAAGTGGCACGGTTTGGCACATTGGTTTATGGTATCCTATAGGCAAAGAAAGGACAGGAGGATAAACCATGCATAACACACAAAAAGGCTTTTTGCTGTACAAAGATCAAGGAAAGCAGGTGGAACTGCTATCGGATGCGCAGGCGGGTATGCTGATCAAAGCACTCTATCGCTTTGCATCGGGTGAAGAGCTGCCCACAATGGAGGATGGCATGACGAAAATGTGCTTTGCCTTTATTGCGTCGCAGATCGAGCGCGATGCCGATGCCTACGATCAAAAATGCAAGCAAATGTCGGATAATGCGCGCAAAGGAGCCAAAGCAAATGCGGGCAATTGCAAACAAAAGCAAGCAAATGCTACCAATTGCGAGCAATTGCAAGCAAATGAGGGTAATACAGATACAGATACTGTTACTGATACTGATACTGT
>JAFTXB010000223.1 GCA_017461825.1 Clostridia bacterium | reverse complement strand
CAAATCGCAGGCAAAGCGGCTGTTTTCCGCCCTGCGCGAAGCCGACCATACCGACGCAGAGATCATTTACGCGCATCTCCCCCCTCTTGACGGGCTGGGGCTGGCGCTTTACAACCGCATGATCCGCGCCGCCGCGCATACCGTAAAAAAGATTGATAAATAAAATTTATACCATTCTTCCCGATCCCCAAAACATATCAGAAAGGACCACTCCCGAAGCATGGCAAAAAAGAAGAAGAACGAAAAGAAAGAAATCGTATATGCCCCGATCGTCTACCAGCCGATTACCGAGACGGTCGAGAAAAACTATATGCCCTACGTCATGAGCGTCATCGTCTCGCGCGCGATCCCCGAGATCGACGGACTCAAGCCCGCACACCGCAAGCTCCTGTACACCATGTATAAAATGGGGCTTCTCAACGGGGCGCGCACCAAAAGCGCAAACATCGTGGGTCAGACCATGAAGCTCAACCCGCACGGCGATGCATCGATCTACGAGACACTGGTGCGTCTGACGCGCGGAAATGCCACGCTCCTGCATCCCTTGTTGGATTCCAAGGGTGCATTCGGCAAGCAATATTCCTCGGATATGAAGGCATCCGCCGCGCGTTACACCGAGTGCAAGCTGGACGCCATTTGTGCAGAGCTGTTTTCGGGCATTGACAAAAACGCCGTGGATATGGTGGACAACTACGATGCAACCATGAAGGAGCCCATCCTGCTCCCCACCACCTTTCCCAACATTCTGGTCATGCCGAATAAGGGAATCGCGGTCGGTATGGCGTCCGACATCTGCTCGTTCAACTTAGCAGAGATCTGCGACGGCACCATTGCCCTGCTCCGCAAGCCCAACCTTTCGGTGGACAAAATGATGGAGCTGGTAAAAGCCCCCGACTTCTCGGGAGGCGGAATCCTGCTTTACGACGAAGCGCAGATCCGCCAGATCTACACCACGGGACAGGGCTCGGTCAAGCTCCGCGCACGCTACGTCTACGACAAGGAGCAAAGCTGTATCGATATCCTTCAGATCCCCTATTCCACCACCATCGAGCTGATCATCGCAAAGCTGACCGCGCTTTATAAGGAAGGAAAGCTCAAGGAGGTCACCGATTTTCGCGATGAGATCGACCTCAGCGGCTTTAAGCTGACTATTGACATCCGCCGCGGCGTGGACCCCGACAAGCTGATGACAAAGCTGTTCAAGCTCACACCCTTGGAGGACAGCTTTAAATGCAATTTCAACGTCCTGATCGGCAGCGTACCTCGCACGATGGGTATCATTGAGATCCTCAACGAATGGATCAAATTCCGCCTTGACTGTCTGCGCCGTGAGATCGCGTACGATCTCGGAAAGAAAAAAGACAAGCTGCATCTGCTTTTGGCGTTGGGCAAGATCCTGCTTGACATCGACAAGGCGATCCGCATCATCCGCAAGACAGAAAAGGAAGAGGACGTTGTGCCAAACCTCATGAAGGGCTTTGACATTGACGAGATCCAAGCCAACTACATCGCCGAGATCAAGCTGCGCAACCTCAACCGCCAATACATTCTCAACCGCATCTCCGAGATCGAGGATCTGCAAAAGGAGATCGCCGACATGGAAGAGACGCTAAAGGACGAGCTCAAGCAAAAGGCGCTCATCATCAAGCAACTCACAGATATCAAGAAGAAATACGGACAGCCTCGCCGCACGCAGATCGTTGCCGCCGATTCGATCGCGGCATATCAGGAGGAGGAGCACGTTGAAAACTACAACGCCCGCTTCGTGCTGACGCGTGAGGGCTACTTCAAGAAGATCACATTCCAATCCCTGCGCGGAAACGACGAGCAGAAGTGCAAGGACGGCGACGAGATCCTTACGCTGTTCGACGGCGAGAACACCGACAATCTCATCTTCTTCACCGACAAAGCCCAGCTTTACCGCGCGAAGGCAGACGACTTTAACACCACCAAGGCATCGGCACTGGGCGATTACCTGCCCGTAACGCTGAAAATGGATCCCGACGAAAAGCCGATCTTTATGAAAATCCAAAATAAATACCCGCAAAAGGAAAACATGGTATTCATTTTTGAAAACGGCAAGGGCGTGCGCGTGTCGGTCTCAAACTACGAGATCACGGGCAACCGCCGCAAGCTGACCTCGGCATTTTCCAAGTCCTCCCCCATCGTGGCGGCATTCTATGAAAAATCCCCGATGGAGATCATGCTCGTCTCCTCCGACAACCGTGCCATCGTCATCAAATCGTCGCTCATTCCGCTCATGTCCACCCGCACGTCGGGCGGCGTAACGCTGATGTCGATGAAGAAGGGACAAACACTCGTCCGCGCCACTACCGACCTCGATTCGATCCCCGACGGCGCAAAATCGCTCAAAAAGATCAAGATCCCCGCAACCGGTGTACCGCTGCCATAAGGTGGATCATGATTATGGGGCTCTGCCCCATACCCCGCATAGAAAACTTTTGAAAAAGGTTTCTATGAACTTTCAAAACGTTTCAAACAAGTAAAAAAGCACCCCTTCGCTTCATTTTAATTTACACAGAAAGGAAATTCTATCGTGGCAAAGAAAAACTCAACCTATTCGCTGCCTGTCAGAATCATGGCAATTGCAATGACCGTACTGGTTTCATCCGGTGTACTGGTTTATCTCGTCATGCTTCTGCTGAATCTGCTCGGTGTATCCGGCGGCGCAGACATTCACATTCACTGATCACAAACAGCACGGGCGACCGCAATTGCGGTCGCCCGTGCTGGTATTACAAGTTTTTTTCTTTTCAAGCCGCTTTCTTGAAAAGCTTTCTCAAAAAAAACACTCCACTGTAATCCATAAACTTTTAGAATCGCATTTTGATCTTCGATTTCAATTCAAAAACCGTATTTACCAAGAAAAACAAATTGTAAATCATCGGACTTGTATTTTATAATCTTTTTCTTTCTTCTCCAATTCTCATTCATTGTACAATTTCTCCGTATTCCAAAAATACGTTTCAAGTTTTGGGTAGAGGGGCGCGGGGAGACCCCTTTTTTCAAAAAGGGTCTCCCCGCAAAAATAATCATTAATTACTCTTTATTCTCGGCAACAACCTTTGCGGTGATGTTTGCGGGAACAACGTCGTAGCCCGTTACCTTGTACTCAAACGAGCCGCGTCCCTGCGTCATTGCGCGCAGAATGATGGGATAATCCATCAGCTCTGCCTTGGGAGCAACCGCTTGAACCGTGGTGTAGCCCTTCTTTTCGGCAGGCTCCATGCCCATAACACTTCCGCGGCGCTTGTTGAGGTCACCCATCACGTCACCCACGAGAGATTCGGGAACGGTGATCCACAGATCTCCCACAGGCTCCAGCAGCACGGGTGCCGCAAGCTCGAGTGCCTTCTTATATGCCAGCGATGCGGCAGTCTTAAACGAAAGCTCATCCGAGTCAACCGCATGGTAAGAGCCATCGTAGAGGTCCGCAGCAAGGCAAACCAGCGGATAGCCGTAAGCGCCCTTGCTCATCGAATCCTGAATACCCTTTTCAACTGCGGGGTTGAAGTTCTTCGGAACGGTACCGCCGACAACCGACACGGTAAAGGTCAGGCCCTCACCCTCGCCGGGAGCAAAGCGCATCTTAACGTGTCCGTACTGACCCGAACCGCCGTTCTGCTTCTTATGCTTTCCTTCCACGTCAACCGACTTGGTGATCTTTTCGCGGTAAGCAAGCTTGGGAGTATCAAAACGGACGTTGAGTCCGAAGCGGCTCTTCAGTCTTGCGGTGAGAACCGACAGATGCATATCGCCCAAGCCGTAGATCAGAAGCTGCTTGGTCTCTGCGTCGTTTTCAAAGCGGATGGTGTAATCCTCCTCCGCCATCTTGGAGATACTCTGCGAGATCTTGCCCTCGTCGCCCTTGGAAACGGGGATCATAACCTTTACAAGGTAAGGCGTGGGATATGTGATCGCAGAATAGGAAAATTCCTTGTTCCATGTCAGGGTGTCGTTTGTGTTGGTGCCCGAAAGCTTTGCAACCATACCGATGTCACCGCAGCACAGCTCGTCAACCTCGGTCTGCTTCTTGCCCTTCATGGTGTAGATATGAGCCAGCTTTTCGCTGTCGCCCGTGGTGTTGTTGCGCAAAACGAGATCGCGCTTGACCGTACCGTTCATAACCTTGAAGAAGGACATCTTACCAACGAACGGGTCTGCGACCGTCTTGAATACGAACAGAGCGGGCTCGCCCTCGGGAACGATCTCCATTTCGGAGCCGTCAGCGAGAGTTTCGTTCTTCTTTGCGGTGTGACGCGGGAAGGACTCGGTGATCTTGTCCAGCATCGTCCAAACGCCCCACAGCTTGGTAGCCGCACCGCAGAATACGGGAACAATGTCACCGTGGATGATACCCTCGTGTACGGCGTTGATCGCCTCCATGTGCGTGATCTCCTCGCCCTCGAAGTACTTCATCATCAGATCCTCGTCGGTGCTGGCAACCGCCTCCATGAGCATATCGCGGTACTTTTCAACAGCCTCCTTGGATTCCTCGGGGATAATTTCAACGCTGTGGCGTCCGTTGTTGTCAAATACGTGAGCAGATTCGTCGATCAAATCGATCGCGCCCACAACCTCTCCGTTCTTGACCATCGGAATGGTCAGAGGGCAAACGTGCTTACCAAAAGTTACGTGCAGGTCATCCAAAACGCGTGCAAAGCGTGCCTCGTTGTCGTCAAATTTATTGATAAAGAATGCGCGGGGCAGCCCTGCCGCCTCGGCATAATCCCATGCAAGCTCGGTACCGACCTCGATGCCCGCCTTGCCGTCCACCACGATCACGGCGCTGTCCGCAACGCGAAGAGCCTGCAGAACCTCGCCCGAAAAATCGAGATAGCCGGGGGTATCAATGACGTTGATCTTGACATTCTTCCACATCATGGGAGCGATGGCTGCCGAGATCGAGATCTTTCTCGCCGCCTCCTCGGGGTCATAGTCGCAAACCGTGTTGCCCGCGCCGGTGTTTCCGAGGCGGTCGGTCTCTCCCGTTATGTAAAGCATTGCCTCAGCCAGCGAGGTCTTTCCCGATCCGCCGTGTCCCAGCAATGCAACGTTTCTGATGTTCTTGGTTTCAATCTTGGCCATTGTAGTAATCCTTTTGAGTACCTTTCTTTCATTTTAGTCGGCATGGGATCTCCGTTTCTCTCTGTCTGATTTTCAACAAAGGCGGATCTCCGTTCTGTAATACAAACCGACTTTCTATTATTATACAATACAAAAAGGATTTTTTCAATAGAATTTCCCAACTTTTCCGATATTGGGTGTAGAATTATTGAATCAATTTTTGTGCACCTTGACCAAAACAAGCTTAAAAGAAGAAATTCTGAGCGTTTTGAAAGGTGATCTTTGCCGCTTCATCCGCGCTACAATGCCATAACTCCGCCAATATCTCAAGCGAATGTACAAGCAAACCCGAATGATTGAGCCGTCCTCTCATGGGATGCGGCGCAAGATAAGGCGCATCGGTCTCGATCAAGAGCTTTTCACGCGGCACGCTCAATGCTGCTTCGCGCACACGGTTGGCATTTTTGAAGGTCAGCGTACCGGAAAAGGAGATATACCACCCTCGTCTGACAAGCTCACGTGCCATGTCCGCACTGCCGCTATAGCTGTGGAAGACGCCCCTGACCTGCGGGTAGCGCAAGACCGTTTCAAAGCAATCTCCGTGTGCCTCTCGGTCATGAATGATGACAGGAAGACCGCATTCGCTTGCTATCCTCATCTGCGCGTCAAAAAAATACGCCTGCTTTCCTTTATCCATCGGAATATCGCCATACTGTTGCCAGTGATAGTCCAACCCGATCTCCCCCAAAGCAACGATCTTGTCGCGTTTGCGACTCTCACGATCCCCCAAAAGGGTGCGCAATTCGGTTAGTGCCGAATCGGGATCGGCAATATAATGGCAATCCTCGGGATGGATCCCGATTGCCGCGTACATCCCCTCGTATTTTGCCGCCTGCGCAATGGCAAGCCTTGCATTTTCACAATTGGTTGCCACGTTAATGATCCGACCGACGGGATCCGGCATGACCGACCGTAAAATCGTATCCGCACCGCCCTCGGATTCTGTTTCAAAACGTTTGTCAAAATAGTGTGCGTGTGTATCAAATATCAGCATACGCTCTCCTGCTGTCAAAACTCATTCTTTAAACTTCTGTGGAACAGCGCGTCCATCTCAATATGAAAATCGGCTTTTTCGTAAAGGACGCGGTAAACAGCCTCGCAAATGGGAAGCTCCACACCGCTCGATTCGGCGATCCTATGAAGTGCCGCAACGGTATAATAGCCTTCTGCAAGCGCTTCAAACGATTCCCCTTTGATATAAAGCTCGCCAAAACGGCGGTTGTGTGAAAAAGGGGAAAACACAGTTGCCTCATAATCTCCAAGGTGGCAAAGACCGTAAGCCGACATCGGATTGCCCCCCATGCTCTCAATCAAGCGCGCGATCTCACGTGTGCCTCGGCTCATCAGTGCCCCCTTGAGTGTCGATAACTTCATGCCGTCAAGAAAACCTGCGGCAATGCCGATGACATTTTTGGCGGCAGCACCGATCTCGTTTCCGATGAGATCCTGTCCGTAATAAAAGCGGATCAACTCGCCCGAAAAGGAATCCACAAGACGCATTTTAACATCCTCATGGCGGCTGTCGATCACCATGCAGTTGGGGATCCCCGCATAAAACTCCTGCACGTGACCCGGTCCCAGCCAAACTGCCACGCGATTGGACGGATCTGTCAATTTCTCCACCACCTCCGAGAGGCGCTTCCCTGTTGAAATCTCGATGCCCTTCATGCAAAGAACAATCATTTTGTTTTGCAAATTCAAAGTGCTTAAGTCGTGCTCAAACAAATCGCGCAAGCCCTGTGAGTTGATGGAAACGATCAAAACATCGGCATCCTTTGCGCCGGAGATATCGGTGGTAAGGTTCACACTCTCGGGCAAGGTTAAAAGATCGTTTTTGCGAGTCTTGAGGAATTCTTGCATGTTCCGTGAACCCGCACGCCCGTAAAGCGAAACATCGTGCCCCAAGCGGTCGAGATACCACGTGATCAGCGAGCCCCAACGCCCGCAACCGATGACGGTAATTTTCATAATATTATATCACTCCTTTAAAGAAATGAAGTCAAGAAAGGGAAACCTTTCTCAAAAAAGTTTCCCTTTCCAAGTTGTTTCAATTATCTGACTCTTTCGCCAAGAGGCGTATCATCCGCAAGGAATACCACACGAACGGTCTCTTCCCCGGATGCCAAGATCATGCCGTTGGATTCAATACCGCACAGCGTTGCGGGCTTGAGATTTGCCACAAGGATGATCTTTTTGCCGATCAGATCCTCGGGAGTATACCATTTCGCAATACCCGAAACCACCTGACGCTCCTCATATCCGAGGTCTACTTTAAGCTTTAACAGTTTTTTTGCCTTCGGTACCTTTTCGCACTCCAAGATCTTTGCCGTGCGAAGCTCCACGTTCATAAAGTCCTCAATGCCGATCAGCGCACAGCCCTCCGGCTTTTCCGGCTTTTCCTCTGCCTTTGCCGCGGCAATCATCTTCTGTCTCTCTGCTTCAAACTCTGCAAGTTTTTTCTCCTCGTCCACGCGTGCAAACAGCACCTTGGAGTCGGCAACCTCGGTGCCTGCCACCATGCCGCCAAAGCCTTCGAGAGAAGCAAAATCGCGCTTGTCGGTGCCAAGCTCGTTGAGAATCTCCTCGGCAGTTGCGGGGATGAAGGGAGCCAGCATGATAGCGCCCTGACGGATGACCTCCATCAGGTTGTACAGCACGGTTCCGAGACGCTCCTTTTTGGATTCGTCCTTTGCCAACGTCCACGGAGTGGTTTCATCAATATATTTATTTGCGCGGCTCAGCATCTCAAAAATGCCCTCCAACGCGTCGGCAACGTGATATTCATCCATCGACGCGCGAAGATTCTTGTACGCCTTCTCGCAAGCCGCCTTCAATTCGTCGTCCAAAGCCTCGGGGGCGGTAGGCGCGGGCACGACCTTGCCAAAATACTTCTTATCCATGTCGAGCGTGCGCTTGACAAGGTTTCCGAGGTTGTTGACAAGATCCATATTATAGCGCTTGATCACCGCCTCGTAGGTGATCGATCCGTCGGATGCAAAGGGCATCTCGGACAGCGCGTAATAGCGCACACCGTCAACGCCGAAATGCTCGGCAAGCTTGTCGGCATAAATGACGTTACCCTTGGATTTTGACATCTTATCCATGCCGAAATTGAACCACGGGTGACCGAATACCTTTTTGGGAAGCGGCAGATCGAGCGCCATAAGGAAGATGGGCCAATAAATGGTGTGGAAACGCAGAATATCCTTGCCGATGATATGCACATCGGCAGGCCAGTATTTTTTGAAATGCTCGGATTGCTCCTCAAAGGTCTTGTCGGGATCGTAACCCAAAGCCGTGATATAGTTTGTCAGCGCATCGAGCCAAACGTAAACGACATGCTTTTTGTCAAAGTCAACGGGGATACCCCACGTAAACGATGTGCGCGATACACAAAGATCCTGAAGTCCTGCTTTGAGGAAGTTGTTGACCATTTCCTTTTTGCGGAGCTCAGGCTGAATGAAATCGGGATTTTCATCGATGTGCTTCATCAGTCTGTCCGCATATTTACTCATTTTAAAGAAATATGCTTCTTCCTTCGCCTGCGCCAGATCGCGGCCGCAGTCGGGGCACTTTCCGTCAGCAGCCTGCGTGTTGGTAAAAAAGGATTCGCAGGGTGTGCAGTACCAGCCCTCGTACTCGCTCTTGTAAATGTCGCCTTTTTCGTAAAACTTTTTAAAGATCTTTGCAACAGCCTTCTCGTGATAGTCGTCGGTGGTGCGGATAAAGTAATCGTAGCTGGAATTCATCAGATCCCAGATTTCCTTGATCTCACCCGCTACACCGTCCACGTATGCCTTGGGCGTGATCCCCTGCTCGTTTGCAAGATTTTCGATCTTCTGCCCGTGCTCGTCGGTACCCGTGCAAAAAAACACGTCCTTGCCGCAGGCTCTCTGATATCTTGCCACCGCGTCACTCATAATCACCTCATAGGTGTTGCCGAAGTGCGGCTTTCTCGATGCGTAGGCAATTGCCGTTGTCAAATAAAATTTCTCACTCATGTCTTTTATTCCTCCGATCGGATGATCATATCGTTCAGTTGTTTACAGTAGGAAAAATACGCCACGCCCATGCGAGGCAGCACATCCCACAAAAGGTAGACCCCAAAGGTCAAAAGCCCCAGAAGAATACGGGGCAGGCAGGCGAAAAAGAATCGCAGACCGCCGATCCGATCACGCTCCGCAAGCGCATGTGCGATCCTGCGCGCCTCTCGAAGCGGCACCTCGTCATAAAACGCCACCGCATAAACGGCAAACCCGCGCATAACGAGAACAAGCCACACAAGGATCTCGATCAGCACGGCAACTCCGCAAAGAAAACCTGCCAAAAGCTCCTCCGGAAAGAAATACACCGTCACACCGCAGGTTGCGATAGCTGCGAGTATGACGCAAAGCATTCGCCAAAAGCCCCCAAACGAAAGATTCAGTGCGCGCCGATAATGTAGTTTTGATGAAAAATAGTAAAACAGATCGGCAAGCACGGGCGTTTCGTTACTTTCTATTTTACCGGCCAAGCGTAACAGTCCCAAAAACAAGGGGAGCGAAACAAACAGAGTCAACATACTCACTGCTACATAATAAACAGCCATCAAAACATTGGATGCCTGCTTGGTTGCGGCAAAAAACGCAATAAACAAAGCAAACGCTTGATAGAGCATAACATATGCGCTCACCATGATCAAGCAAACAATAATTGCCTCGATCAACAGCAATCGCCGCCCGCCGCAGGCTAAGGTCTCCCCCGCCGCAAGGTATGCCCCGCGCGCATCGGGCTTTCTTTTTTGTAGACTTTGCAATCCTTTGGCTCCTTTCTTCCATAGTTATAATTATTATACCAAATTTTGTTACGTTTTACAATAGGTTTTTGAATTTTTTCGGTTTCTTCGGTCAATAATCTTAGCAAATTCCTCCAAGGTATTTACAGAAAGGAAACAACATCATGAAACCTATACTTTATTATTCCGAAAGTCCACTGCAAAAGCCCATGGAAGCTTTTTTTGTACTTCTCACGGGTGGAGTACTCTATTTCGGGCTTGAGATTCTTCTCCGCGGTTTTTCTCACCTCTCCATGGCAATATGTGGCGCAATCTGCTTTTGGTTTATGTACAGACTGAGCCGTCGGCGGCCCGACCTCTCCCTGCTCTCCCGAGCACTCCTTGCAACGCTTTTTATCACCGTGGTTGAACTGATTGCCGGCTGTATCCTCAACCTCGAGCTGGGGCTGAATCTATGGGACTACAGCGATCTGCATTATCATCTTTTGGGGCAGATCTGCCTATCTCAAAGTGCCGTATGGTTTCTGTTGTCTTTTCCCGCGTTCGGTCTTTGCCGTTTGATCCGCAAAGAGGTCTTTCTTTGTGATGTATGAACAAGAAAAGATCGCGCGTGTGGAACAACAAGCTATGCGAAATTACGGCATGGTGATGCACCGCTCGCTGTTTGGCTATCTTTACGACCTTTTGACGCACACCTCGCTGTATGCGCATTGGCGATCGTTGCTCGCGTTTTTAAGACGGTTTCGTGCGGTTACCTTTACCCTAAAGATTTTAACGGTTTTATTTTCGGTCATTGAAACCGGGGCACTGGTCATTCTTTCCACCGTCATCTTTCTCATCATTCTTCCCGTGCTCACCGCATTCATGCTGGGGGTTTTGCTGACCGCGTTTCTGGAATCCAGGCGCACCAATCAAAGGCTGGCATCCGAGCTCTCGGGAAAACGTGTCTACGTACTCTTTATGCGCGACGGTGATCCCAATCTCTTTCTTTCGCAAAACGCGCGCGAGCTTGCAACGCACGGTACAGTCTTGCTCGTCTCTCCCTATTGGATCTCGGCTCGCGGACTATACCCGCACGGCTTTTATTGCACAGTCCGACGCGAGGCACCGCAAATTCTGCTTGTACGGCGGTATTATTTTTTCTCACTCAGGCGTCACGTGCTAAGCAAGATCGATACGGCGTATCTGTATTAAGGCAACAGCCTCAAGCTTTGCAAGTTCGCCTTAAAAACGGACGATCCGAGAACCGTCCGAAAAATACAATTATAATTATTTATCAAACAAATAATTGACCTTTCCCGTTAAAAGGGCGATGGTACCGCGATAAATTGCGTCGGGACGCTCAAGAAAATTCTTTCGCATCTGGCGCGAGCGGTACTCGGAGTCAACATTGATGGTGGTGGACATAATGGTCTTTCCGTGCTCCTTGACGAAAAAGGTGACATCAAAGGTCCGGTCGGAAAGCCGCTCAAAGGTACAGTCCACAGTAATGCCGCGTCGTTTAAAATCCAGATACCGAAGCGCACACTCAAGACTTTTGTCAAGAATGGAGGGCAACAGATCTGTTTTGAGGCTTTCGGCTACCATCGCCCCCTTGCGCGTGACCGAATATAGGATATCTCCGTTTTCGTCGGTTCCGTCCTCGCAGATGAGATCTCCGTCAAGCATTTGATGAAAGCCCTCGGCAAAATCCAGATACAGGATATAATCATTTTGCATCACGATGTCGTTGATGGTGGAAAAATTCATTGGATAATTGATATTTCGCATCAAATACAAAACAAAAATTTTGACATTATTCATGCTCCCGATAGGTGAAGCCATAAAAAATCCCCCCTTCCGAATGGGTACTTCAAGATTATAGCATATTTTTTTAATTTTTTCAATAGTTTTATTTGCATTTTGGAAAAGTTTATGATATAATAATGTATAGCGTTTATTTTCTGCAAATTTGAAAGGATCCAAACATCATGAAGCAAATTGCAATTTTAGGGTTCGGCGTTGTGGGTAGCGGAACGGCGGAGGTTTTGACAGAAAACCAAAAGCTGATCGCCGAGCGATGCGGCGAAGCTGTCAACATCAAATATATCCTCGATCTGCGTGATTTTCCCGATCACCCTTTGGGAGATCGAATCGTGCATGACATCAATATTATTTTGAATGACCCCGAAGTGGTATTGGTTGCCGAAATGATGGGTGGCTCTCACCCTGCGTATGAATTCACCCTCTCCGCCTTGAAAGCGGGAAAAAGTGTTGTTACCTCTAATAAAGAGGTGGTTGCAAATTTTGGTGCCGAGCTTCTTGTGCTGGCGCGTGAACATCATGTCAGCTATCTGTTTGAGGCGAGCGTTGGCGGTGGTATCCCGATCATCCGTCCATTGCAGACAGACCTTGCCTCCAATGAGATCTTGGCGGTCAGCGGTATTCTCAACGGAACCACAAACTTTATTCTTACAAAAATGAAAAAAGAAGGCGCGGATTTTGCCGAGGTCTTAAAAATAGCACAGGCAAAAGGATATGCCGAGGCAAATCCCGCTGCCGACGTTGAGGGCATTGATGCCGCACGCAAGATCGTTATCCTCGCGGCACTCTCCTTTGGCGTTCTGCTCGATCCCAATAAAATTCCCACCGAGGGGATCACAGGTATCACAGCCGAGCACACAACCGTGGCGGACAAGCTGGGCTGCGCCGTAAAGCTGATCGGTCATACCGAGCGCATAGACGGAAAGGTTTACGCCGCTGTATCGCCCTATCTTGTTCCCGCGGCTAACCCGATCAGCCATGTTGACGATGTATTCAACGGCATTTTAGTGGATGCCAATATGTTGGGGCGCGCACTCTTCTACGGGGCGGGTGCCGGAAAGCTCCCCACCGCAAGTGCCGTTGTTGCAGACATCATCGATATTTTGTCCCACAAAGCCGAGGAACGCCGACTTCCGCAATGGAAAATTGCAGAGGATGGCGATATCGCCGACCCCGAGCTGTATGTCTGCCGCCGTTGCTACGTAATTGAGGGATGCGCAAGATGCGCCGAAAAAGCAAAAAAAGCATTTGACACAGAGGAATGCATCTTTATCAATGATTCTCAATTTGCCGTTGTCAGTGCTCCCATGACCGCAAAAAGCGCAGACCAAGCACTGGCATCCACAGGGCTTGATGCTAAGTTTTGTATGCCTATCTTGGATTAAGAGGAATCCTATCCCGTATTTTCCCCATACGGTAACACTGCCGTATGGGGCTATTTTCACCAAAAAAACAAAATAATAACCAATCAAACACATCCGCTTCATAATAGTTCACAATCTTTTCGTTTTGTATATGTGCAAATCAAACAAAAAAGCATTCGTAGTTTGTATGTTTTGTCAAAAAGCGACGATTGTTTTTGTCTATAATCCCCATGAAAAACTAAATATGTGAACATTTTACAATTTTCAAGAAATTTTTTCTGTTGACATTCGGCAATTATGTGGTATAATGTTAAGTAGGGAATGAAATGACCCGCACTTTTCTCTGTCGGTTCTCGCCCTCTTACTGCGCAGATCCTGTCTGCTGCGAGTTACCAGTTCGGAAAGGATCACGGTCAAGGAGTATGAATAACGATTTTCAAAATTCAAATGACGCAAGGCTTTTTACGCTGATCAAGCAGGCAAAAAGCGGCGATCAAACGGCTTTTGAGGAATTGCTGACACTCTATGAACCGCTGATTCAATCCATGGTGATCAGCTTTTGCAATACCGCAATCCCCATGCAGGAGCGGGAGGATTTTGTGCAGGAGGCAACGCTCGGCTTTTACAATGCCGTGATGAGCTTTGATCTCGAGCAGGACAAGGTTCGCTTTGGGCTGTATGCCAAGGGGTGTATCCGAAACAACCTTATTTCGCTTCTCCGCACTTTAAAACGGCATGAAAAAACCGTTTTAACAGATGATGACTCGGCTCTGGCAGGTGACGGAAGCGAGGATGGAGATTTAACCGCAAGAGTGGTTGAAAAGGAGAACTATATGGAACTTGCCCGATTGATTCGGGAAAGCCTCTCTCCTTATGAAAACCGAATTTGGTGGCTGTATCTTTCGGGACGCACCGCTAAAGAGATCGGTACGGTTTTGGGAAAAGACGACAAATCGGTGCAAAACGCCATTTACCGTATCCGCCGTAAGTTGCGCGGTATCATTACGTATTCCTAAAAAACGCCCGCATAGTTTAAATAGAACATTGGAGACAAAGGTGGCGGTGAAAATCCGCCGAGGGCAAAAAACAAATCCATATTTTTTTTACAGGAGAGGTACCACCATGTTCCAGGACGAAACCACCGAAGCAGTAGCAGTAGAGAAAGAATACGTTGATGAAACGTTGGTCTGCAAGGACTGCGGCAACGAATTTGTGTTCACCGCAGGCGAGCAGAGATTCTACGACGAAAAGGGCTTTTTGAACAAGCCCAAGGCTTGCAAGGCTTGCCGTGACGCGAAGAAGAACGCAGGCAAGGCTCCTCGCGAGTACTTTACTGCTGTATGCGCAGACTGCGGCGGAGAAGCGAAGATCACCTTCCAGCCCTCCAATGACAGACCTGTTTACTGCAGCGCCTGCTTTGAAAAGAGAAAGAAAGCACAGGAGTAATGCAATCTGTATCGGACTGAAACTGACTGATATAAATTGAAGTACTACGGAAAAAGACGCCCGCTCAGGCGTCTTTTTTCGTTCTTACCGATCTTCTCTGCCAACCAAAATCAAATACTCTTCATAGGTGAGTAGCACGCGAAGCGCCGATAGAAAGGCGTTCGGCGTCATACCCGAGGGGAGTCCAATTTTCTGCGCCAATGCATCGCGTCGCTCGGCACTTTCCTCCCCTCCCGTCAGCCCATCCACAAACAGATCGGTCTTGGAGAGCGGATTTTCCATGGCGCGCACCGCCGCCGCACGATCCTCATAAGGTGCGAACAAACGGCGCAACAGCTCGTTTTCCATTCCCTCAACACCGAGAATTCCCTCGGCAGACGGGGCATTTTTTCGTTTTTCTTTTCCTTCAATACGCGGAACATACAAATGGATCAGCTGCTCGGGCGCGATCATCGACGTGATGTGTGAGCGGATCAGCTTGCCCGCTCCGTCGCTGTCGGTCATGACAATGATCGGCGTTTTT
>JAFTXB010000020.1 GCA_017461825.1 Clostridia bacterium | reverse complement strand
TGTTATACTGAGGTTGGAAATCAATCTTTGAGAGGAGATTTTTATGAAAAAAATCGTTGCGTTTCTGCTTTGTCTCTGCATGCTTTTATCTCTGTCTGCCTGTTTTTCATTCGATCAAAAAGGCGATAAAACCGGCACATTCGGTTCAACCTCGGAGTCTACCTCGGGATCAGACTTTGAGGGCTCTACCAAGCCGGGACAAACGAACCCCGAAGAAGGATCGCAGGACATCACCGAAACGCCCTCCCAAATGCTCACAGAAACACGCTATTACAAAATCGAAAAGACCGACGCGGGCAAGACCAAGTATGAGATCTACGGTCTTGATGGAAAGGTTGTTCTTTCGGGCGAAACCGAAAAGCCGCTTGCGATTTACATGTTCAACGAGCACGTGGTGAAGATCCGTTTGGGAAAAGAGCCGAATGATGTCCGCAAATTCTATGACCTGATAAACAATTGTTTTTCTGAGGACTATTCCAATCTTTTGACACACACAGCGGAGCTCGCAGTCTGTGTGGAAAAGGAATCGAACGGCACAGTCCTTGTCGCCAAGAGCCTTTTTGGCAACGACGTCTACAAGGAATATCCGCTCCAAGACCTTGCCACAACAGAACAACCCTTCCGCACCTTTGGCATCGAATATGGCAAGCTTTGGCTGACCTATGACACCAAGGATGGCGCCACACGCCGCACGGTACTTCCCATTCTGGAGCCTGACTATGACTATTTTACCGATTACGGCTCGATCGTAAGGCTCACCGATGAGATCAGAACCGCCATCGAGTATTACGAAGATCACGTTGACTACCGCGCCGTATTCGGCATCACCGACGCGCAGGAGCGCGAAACATATGACAAGCTCTTTTCATCCATGCTTGCGTTTTATCCCCCGCAGGCAGAACATCGCCAATCGATCCAATACGCCGTAAAGGATCTCAACCGCGACGGCATATTTGAATTGATCCTGCTCTGTGAGGATTATGAGATCGTCGCCATCTTTTCCAAGGTGAATGGAAAGCCCGTCTTGTTGCAGCATTACAAAGACGGCAATATCTGTATCGACCACCGAGGTTGGATCTACATATCCGAAGGCAACAAAAGTGATAACTTTTCATGTGCGATCCATCAAATTGCCGAGAACGGCGCATCGCTTGAGATGATCGCGAAATTCGGATATGACGGACACGAATGGATCAACAACGTTACCGTAGGAAACTATTACAAAACAGAAAACGGACAAAAGGTTTCGATTTCGGTGGAAGAATATGACGCATTCGCCGGGCGGTTTTGCTATCCGAACTATGCCACCACCGAAGATTGCGCAAAGCTTCATTTATCCTACCTACATAACGGATCTCTTGCGCACCAAGCCGATGCAAGACAAGCCTACCTTGACGCGCTGGAGGGGCGGATCAAGGTCTACAACACCACAACCAACGAGCAGATCTATTTAAGGGATTGCAAAACGCCGTATATGCAAGCACCGCTCTCTGATGTGGCAGATCTCGGCTATGCGCAGGTCGATCTTGACGGCGACGGTGTGCAGGAGTTTGTCATTGAATGCGGCGACACGCTGATCCTGCGCTATTATGAGGGAACGGTTTACCTGTATGAATTCACTTTTCGCAATCTATATTACCTCAACGCCAACGGAACCTACAGCTGGAACCATAATGGAGTGGATTTTGAATACGGAGAAAAGCGAATCGCATTTGATGGGACAAAGCTGGCATCAAAGGAGCTTTGGCGCATCGTCAACGACGGCGAACCGAATGCCGAGTATTATATTGATATACAGCGGGTAACGAAAGAGGAGCTTTTGCGACACATTGACAAGACCCCCAAAACCGAAAGACTGGAATTTGCGCCTCTCACACTTCCGATCGAACGGAAGATCACCCCCGAACAGGCTTGGAAGATCGCAAACGCCCATTGGAGAGATGCCGAGGGTAGGACAGACGGTGCTTGCGGCACGATACTCACAGCGCGTGTCTTCCTGCAAGCTGATCCCTATGATGACATTGGAGATTATCACTTTGTCTTGTTGAGTGAGCATCGCCACTCGTTCGGTGATGTGGAAGGTTGCAGCGATGTCTGCCACGTTAGCATTAACAAGCACGTACTCGTGGACGCGATCACAGGCGAATGTAAGCCCTACGTCGAATACCGCTATGATGGAAAATAAAGAAAAAAGGAGAACAACATGAAAAAACTGACCGCGCTTTTGCTCGTTTCCACGCTTTTATTTTCGCTGTCCGCTTGTATTGGAAAGCGGGCTCCCGACGACAGCACCGCGACCAGCCAAACGCAGCAAGTCATGCAAACTGACGGTACGGAAAGTGAGCCAGAAACACGCATTCCCATGCTTACTTCCTTTGATGATTACGAATCTGTCATCGATCTGTACAAAAACGTCATACAGATCTGTTTCAACTACGAGGATTCCAAAGACGCACATGAAAAGTATGCCGCCGATCTGGGCATCACAGACGAGAGCGAAAAGGCGCTGTTTGGCACCTTGCTCACCTCCGCCTATCTGTTTTACCCGGGCAGAGGCGCAGAATTTCCCCATTCCCCTCACCATAAGCTCTCCTGCGGCTATGCGATCAAGGATTTGAATGGCGACGGCATTGACGAGCTGATCTTTATGACCGAGGAAGGTCACGTAACTGCCATTTTTTCTATGGAAAACGGAACGCCGATCCTGCTGGATCATTTTATTCCCCGCGGAAGATGTTGGATCGACGGTGACGGACGCATCCACTTCAACGGAAGCGGTGGCGCGGATAGTTCCATCAACGCCGTGTATCAGGTTGCCTCGGGCGGAGGCTCGCTGGAGCTGATCGCGGAATTCGGCTTGAACGGTCACGAATGGGTTGGAGACACTGCCGTTACCAAATATTACAAGCTTGAAAAAGGTGAAAAGGTGTCTATTTCGGAGGACGAGCTCGACGCATTGACGAAGCAATACGGCGCACATCTCGGCTATGAACAGTGCGCGGCGGCTACAAAGGAGCAGGCGGGATTGACCTTTATTCCGTTGTTTTCCAATATCATTTCAGAGGAACAGGCGATTGAGATCGCAACAAAGTATTGGGAGCGATATAACATCAAAGAAAACGGCTATATCGTTGTCAACGCATACAACCGCACGCCCTATTCCTCGCTTCACGTAGTCGTTATCCGGTGGCTCGTTGAAAATCATCACTACTCCACCTTTGACGAGATCTGGATCGACGCCACCACGGGCGACACGATCGTTCCCTACGACATCAATGGAGGGAAAGGATAACGCTTTTTATCCAAGCCCCAAAAAGAAGATCAGGCAACACGCGCCTGATCTTCTTTTTCAGTGGATCTCCTTAACGGGACGATCCAGTGATTTTACGTATGCAATTGCCTTGTCACGGTTAGTCGATAACAATGAGATGCGTAAAAGCCTTTTATCTTTTCCGCTTGGATCCTTGTAATAGAACTCAATATTAGGCAAAAAATCGGTCTCCATTTCATCAAACGAGAGGTGATGACGGTGGTCGACCGTAATGCTGGAGACCTCTGCCATCGAATACGAGGTGTGTTTTTTTGCAGATTCGTAAACAACGATCCGGTCCTCATAAAAAACATAACGGCGCTTGAAGCTGATGCACGCGGCAAAAAAGATTCCCAATACGATAACCAAAAAGAATATCCCATTGAGACGCATATCGACATCGCTCGCCCCTATCCAAAAGAAAAACGCGCTGATGAGAAGGAATAGCACATGACCGATCAAGAAATAGCGATATACAATTCTTGCAGGGCGCATGAAAAACAGCGCCTTG
Source organism: Clostridia bacterium (assembly GCA_017461825.1). Lineage (GTDB taxonomy): Bacteria > Bacillota > Clostridia > Oscillospirales > CAG-272 > UMGS1865. The sequence goes on along the minus strand of JAFTXB010000020.1, from coordinate 472 downwards.
GGGTCGATTGGCTCCTCCTTTGCCTCTGCATAACGCGTCACAAAAAAGTAGGCAGGCACCGAGGAAACGGCAAAGCCGATCAAAACAAACGCCATGATCTTACTCCACACCCGTGATACACCTCACTTTCAAGATTATTTTATCACGTTTTTGCCAATCTGTCAATAGTAATGTTTGGGCTACCGCCCAATTGAAATTTCGAGTTTCGCATACGGTTGCACGAAGCGCCACCTCCTTCATTTGTGTCCGCTTGACGGCAGAATGATATATTACCTAAATCCCCCAAAAATCGTAATATACAGATTTAACACAACAAGCATCAAAGATATCTCGGATAGACTTGGAGATAGGATTTAGGAGCTTTTGCCCGCGAGGGTATTTGGGAGAAGAGATCGTTTTGGATTTTTTGAGTTCTAAAAGAACCTTATCAAAGGTAAACTTGTGCTTGATCATATAATCGTGAAGATGATCC
>JAFTXB010000222.1 GCA_017461825.1 Clostridia bacterium | reverse complement strand
TGACGGCACCTATGATGTGCGTTTTGTAGCAACGGTGGATAGCACCAAGTATGCCGAGGTTGGTTTTGACATTTATGCAACTTATTCCGCAGGTGACCTTGCTGGTGACACTTACCTTTACAGCAAAGGAAGTACTAAGGTATACAGTGCGCTTACAGCTACCTCAAAAACAGGAGCAACGCGAGATCTCGAATACATCACGGCGGGCTCGCAAAACGGCGTATATTTGGCGGCACTGGCTATTCACAATATCCCAACCTCTGCCGGAACCGCAACATTTACCGTATATCCTTATTATAAAAATATCGGTAGCAACAAGAAAGTAGTTGCGGAAACAGGAGGGAAGTTTGTGTTCGAAAAAGGCGTTTATAATGCAACATTGTCTGGTGTTGCCCAAAAGTATAAGATCATGTCTTACAATATCGCGGGCTATGATGGTGAGACTACGGATCATCGCACGCGTGTTGCCACTGTGATCAACGAGATGGATCCCGATATTGTGGTGCTGAATGAGGCATCACCGAGTATCTATAGCGTTCAAAGCATCAGCTCTGTTTATAACATGGTTGATCCCTATTTCCGTGATGCTAACAATGTGGAGTATGCCAATGTAATATTGTATCGCAAGGATATGTTTGAGTTAACCGATTACAAAACGTATTGCTTGTCAAGTACACCAACGGTATACAGTAAGGTAGAAGAAAGTTATCATTATCGCTTTGCTACGTTTGCTTATTTTAAGTCTATTGCTACCGGAAAAAACTTTGTTGTGGTCGGAACGCATTTCGAGAATAATTCTTCCAATTCAGAGGTGTATCAAAGACGAAACTCCGCGCGCATTTTGCAGTCAGGTCATTTGCTTGACTTGATGTCGCAAAAAATCGACCGCGATGTACCGGTTATGCTGCTTGGAGATCTAAACAGTGTGATTCGTCCTTCAGCGAATGCAGTGGATACGAATGTCCGTTTCGGCGGAGTGAACGAGCTTTTGGATGGCGGAAAATTGGTGAATGCCGCGGCAGTTGCCAAAAGTGTATCCACCGCGACAACATTAGGCTCATTGACGGTGGATCATATTTTGCTTACGCCGGATGCTTTTTCGGTATCGAGATACTGGGTACAGAAGAGTTTTTCCGTAACAAACCCTTCGGATCATAAACCTGTATTGGTTGAGCTGGAATATTAATAGGAGATTGATTTATGTTTATTAATTATGCGCATCGCGGCGCATCCGAATATGCTCCCGAAAATACCATGAGTGCTTTTTATTTGGGCATTTTGCAGGGTGCAAACGGAATAGAAACAGATGTTCGCCGTACCAAGGACGGTGTGTTGGTCTTGTTTCACGATAAAAATTTGTTGCGTGTAACAGGACACGAGGGCGCAATTGCCGATTACAACTATCGGGACTTGCTGCAACTGCGTATTCGGAATGCCAAGACGAATACCGAGGATGTTTTGGTGAAATTAGAAGATTTTTTGCGCTATTTCGCATTTCGCGATCTGCAATTTGCAATTGAATTAAAGGATGCGGATATCGAAAGCGACGTTCTTGCTTTGTTGGAGCGCTTTGAAATGAAAGAGAAGACCGTTGTAACTTCTTTCAAATTCGACTATATCAAGCGCTTCAAGTCTATAGCGCCAAGCTATCGTGTTGGATATCTCACCGATGATTTTGTCGATCAAAAGCTTGCGGATATGAAAATGATCGGTGGGGAGCAGCTTTGCCCCAAAGCAGAATCGGTCACCGCAGAAAAAACGGAGTGCTGGCACCGCATGGGATTCAGTGTGCGCGCGTGGGGTGTTGCCGACACTGCGTTGATGGAACGGGTGTATGCTTGCGGTGCGGACGGCATGACGGTAAATTTCCCGGATCTTTTGACCGCGCACATTGCAAAGGAATAAGATGTTTTTTGCAATCCAAGCGGCGGCATAGGATAAAAACTAAATATTTTTCCGTTTTTCTAACCCGTTTTTTATATTTTTCGGGTCATAGGTATGTTAAAATATAATTGTACGGTTCTTAGGAACGATAAAAATTGAGAGAGGTGATTTTATGAGAACAGAGATCCAAACGGGGAAAAAGGTGTTCCCACGCACAGTGTCTTTTTTGTTGGCACTTTTGATGCTGCTCGGCGCGATGTCAACGGTCGGTTGTGGAAAAGAGCAGGTAGAGGAGCCTTCCACCGTTACCGATGCTCCGGAGGAGACCGATAATTATCAGAAGGATAATTTGCCGGACACATTGAACTATGAGGGGCGCGAATTTTGCACGCTGTACTGGAACGGGGCTCCTTTTGTGGAGTTTGAACCCGAGGAAAACGCAACCAATGCTCTTTCGCAAAGTGTTTACGAGCGAAATGACAATGTAGAGAACCGCTTGAACGTGGTGTTAACGTGGCGCGGCATTGACGGAGATAACAGTCATCAAACCAAGTTTATTACATATTTGGAATCGACTATCGGAAGCAATTTGCATGAATATGATCTGGTGGCTTCTTATTCCATGTGTGCGGGTGCGATGGCAATGCGCGGTTACAGCGTTGATTTGATGTCCACCGATTATTTTGATTATGAACAGCCTTGGTGGCCGAATGAGCTGACCTCACAGGCAGTTGTAAACAATAAGCTTTATTTTGCTTCGGGTGATATTTCCACCAATCTTTTGTGGAATATGTATGCTGTATTCTACAACAAGGATCTGATGGAAAAACTCGGTATAACCGACAATATGGCAACGTTGGTTAAGAACTACCAATGGGATTGGGATACGATGTTATCTCTTTCCAAAGACGTGTACGTTGATTTGGATACGATTCCCGGCAAATCGTTGGGTGACCAATTTGGATTTGGTATTTACCGTGTATATGCCGACGCACTGTTTTACGGATCCGGTTTCCGCACGGTGGAAACCGATTCTGCTACAGGGGAGCTTATTCTTTCGCCAACCTTTGGCAGCGGCGACGTGCAATCGCTGATCGTGGAGATGCTGGATTATTTTGAAACCGATGATGCGTGGTACGACAATGGTGAGGGATGGTCTACTAAGGATTATTTTGTAAATGACCAATTTTTGTTTGATCTGCGCCCGCTTTATTATGCACCTCAAGTTATCTTTGCCCAGGATACCAAAAAAGAGGTCAATTTCGGTGTGCTGCCGGTTCCGATGTATTATTCCGATCAAGGGAAATACTACACCTCGGTTGGATTCCCGTATTCTATTTACAGCCTCCCGATTGATGCAAAGGATATCAGTTGTTCATCGGCTGTTTTGGAATGCCTTGCATCCGAAGGTTATCGCAAAACAACGCCTGTTGTTTTTGAGCAAACCATGAAGCTGCGTTATTCCGAGGACGATGTAGTGAGCGCGATGTTTGATGTGATCCGCGAAAATTTGACCTTTGACCTTGGTCGTTTGTTCTGTTCTTCCTTTAACAAAGGGGCTTACAGCAATGCCACTTATTACTTGTTCCGCACTGTAGCGATAGCGGGCAACAATCCTAACTGGATCTCGATCTATAAAGGTGAAGAGGGCGCAATGGCAGATGTGCTCGATGACATTTATACAAAACTAAAATAATAGCATAAACACCAAAAGGGGAAACACGAAAATGTGCTTCCCCTTTTGAATCAAAGACATTAATTTATGGATACAGATCTCTTTTTAATCTTTTATAGTGTGTTGTTTGCGATAGCTGTTTGGTGTAGTGCCAAGATGTTTTTGAAAGGTTTGAATAAAATAGCTTTCGCTGGAAAATCCGCACTGATAGGCAATTTCGGCAATCGACAATTTGGTGTTTTTCAGCAGCTCCTTTGACTGATTTAGACGCAGGGCAGAATAAAAGCTTTTGATGGTTTGCCCGGTCACCTTTTGAAAATCCGCGTTGAGCTTGGAAACGCTTACATAAAAATTTGCCGCAATCTTTCCGGTGGTAAGCTGTTCGTTAAAATGCTCGACCAAATAATTTGCAACCTCAAATATATACTGATTGCCTGAATTCAGGCGGGTGACGGCAAAGTGCAGGGTGAGCTGATATGCTTCTTCTATAATCAAAAGCAGAACGTAGAGCTGTTTTCTGTTGGAGCTGGAAAGCGTAGATAAGAGCTCGGTATAGCTTTGAAAAATCGCTAACTGTTCCGTCGTTAGCTCAATGATCAAGCAATCGTCCTGAAACATTGCATAGCGGTGCAAAAAGCTTTCGGGGATTTGCCGAATGTAGGCTTCATCGTAAAAAATGCAAGTGCTTGAGTAGCCGTAATCTCCTATTTCCGAAGTGTGGATGCTGTGGTAGGAGCCTGCGCGATGAAGGATCAGAGCGGGGGTGTGAACGACGTGGCGGTTACCGTTGCTAAAGATCACGCTTTTTGTTTCGGTTGTGATCAGTAACAGCTCGTTTTTATCGTGCATGTGAATAAACTTGTGTTGATAGGAGCTGGTTTCATGCACGGTTCTCATGCTGATCAGCTTTTTCTTTGGCGAATATTTATATTTCGGCTGCTCCGGATACATCCCGCAAGACCTCCTTTCCCACTCTCCGCAGCGGAGAGATTATTAGAATAATATGTTGAAATTATAACATGTTGACTCCCAAAAGTCAAGTATTAGTTTGTTCGGAATGTAAAATATATAAACTTTTGCCTGCTTTTTTTGTTTGGTTTTTGTATTAAAAATAAATCCAAATATGGTAAAATACAGCCAAGAGAAAGGAAAGCCGATCAGCTGAAAAAATCGGTTTTTACATTCTCAAAAAAAGAAAGAAGGAATTTTATTATGAAACAAAAGTTTTTATGTACCCTCGTCTCACTCTTATTACTGGTCACTATGTTACCGATCTTGCCTGCATCGGCTACCGCTACTAATGACGGTTGGTGGTTTGAGGATTTTTCTTATGCCGATGATGAAACAGAGGCGGGCGATCAGTTT
>JAFTXB010000221.1 GCA_017461825.1 Clostridia bacterium | reverse complement strand
TTTGTCAAGTGTTTTCTTCTTTTTTTTGTGAATTTTTTGTTAAAGTCGAAAACGGAGTGCTAAAAAGAAATGGGACGTTTGCCGCGCGTCTGCACGGAAACGTCCCTGATTGGTTCTTATTCGGTTGTAAATACAATTTCGTCGGCTTCGTCCTCTTGCAAGATACGGTTCAGCACCCATCGGTCGTCATTGGTGCGAACAAACTGCCAATACTCGGCAAAACGCTCTGGAAATGTGGAACCATCGATTTTTGCATTCGTTTCGGTGTCTATGGTATAATCAATCATACGTCCCTTGATGTAAAACCAAACGAAATCCAAAGAATCGTCCCGATCGTCGTACACCGCCACGGGGATCGCCTCCAGTAAGCGAACGTGTTTGAGGACGTTTTTCTGGCTTTTGTATTTGAGCCAAGACAGCTTGGTTTGAAAGCTCTCGTACAATTCGTCGGACATCAAGGCTTGTGTGGGCTTCATATCGAGGTTTGTCCAAGCCTTCTGAATGGAAAAATAGGTCGATCGCACCTGCTTTTGTATATGCTTATATTTCCCCGCGCTGTCCTTTTTCTGCAACAGTCTCATTAGCCGTTTGGTGTTTCGCGCGTATTTGGAGAGCCGCAACCGATAAACGATCGTTGTCGCAGAGCCGATCAAGAGAAAGCTCATGAAAGCAAGCAACGTGGAGAGTGGATTGCTCTTTCCTGTGCTACCTTTGCTTGTATGAAAACCGCCCGAAGAGCTGCCACCTCCTCCGCCCGAGCCCCCTCCGCCACCGGAGCTTCCGCCACCCGCGCGCAAAGCAACAACACAGCCAACGGTCACGGGAGCAGTATCTTCCTTCGAAACTGCAAAGGTTGGAATACTGATACACGACAAAAGGATTAACAGCATCAACCCAATGGATATCGCACGCTTCATTTTTGTTACTCGCCTTTCTCAAAAAAACTTCTATCATTTTTATATTTTCATATTTGCTTGGGTTTGTCAATATGAGGAACAGAAACAGATGCTTTTGTTTCTGATTTTTTGCAAAAGAGATCTTTTTTGCTTTATGAATTCTTTTTGAAATCGCACACGACAATTACCGGGCAATGATCGGAGGGGTTCCCTATGTCTCCATTGACCTTTTGGGTATCTACGGCATAGGTAAAGGCGCGGAAATCGTCCTTTGACAAAAAGATGTAATCCAGCACCGAGGACGAAGTGCCACTTGAATAAGTATTTGCCGTTTTTGCAACATAGGCGACGTTGGAGGAGTTTTCGGTATTGATGTCCTTTTGAAACTGCACAAACTCCGCAAACTCAGGTCGGCTGTTCATATCTCCCCCTACAATATAAGGAACGTCAACGTTTTGGCTGATCCAATTTGACAAAACCTTAAATTGCTTTTCACGAACCGCTTTCTTTTCTGCGCTTGACCCGTACTCTATGTGAGCATTGATGTACATAAACCGCTCACCGTCGCTTTTGCGCTCCAAAAGGGCGTATGTAAAAATACGGATGTATTCACTTTCGGCATATTTGGATCCGGGTACGTCGGGTGTATCGGACAGCCATTTGGTGCCTGAATCGATCAAGTTAAACTTATCTTTTTTATATAAGATAGAGGTCGTCTCGCCCTTTTTGTTTGCATTTCTGCCCGAGCCGCGGCGCGAATAATCCCATGATAAGTGATCCAGCAAAATCGAAACCCATTTATCGCCCGCCTCCTGCACACCAACTATGTCGGGATCGTTGCGGCGAATGGTTTCCAAAACGGCTTCGGCGCGTTCCGCCTCGTTTTTGACCTTCAAATTAAAGGTCATCACCTTAATGGAGGTGTCGGTTACCGCAACAGTTCCGAGCACGGGGTTGAGATTGAGCGTATCCCCCTTCCCTGCGCCGTCAAGCGGTTCTGTGATCCACTCGATCGCTCGCATCTGCATAGGCAATTCCTTGGCGTAAAGATAGACGTCGTTTTGCTTTTCTCCAACAAAGTAGCCAGCCTTTTCCGAGTAGCCTTCAGGGGTTCCAAAGAGCGTATCCCCGATGATCAGCTTGCGGTTGATGCAGGCCGAGGTCTTTGCCGCTGTATCGGTCATGATATTGAGTGCGTATCCTGCTTTTTCAAGGATCGCATTTCGCAGCTGTTCTGCCGTCTCCAGCCCAAGCTTATCATCCTTTTTATAAACGATTGTATAATCGCTGATCTCGCTGTCACCAATCATGATCTTTTCGATCGGATACGCGCTCCCTTGGAAATATTCCATTGATTCTTGAAAGAAATACGCATCGTCCTCCGACAGCGCGCAGACCGAATCGATCAATTGCATAACAGCCGCGGCGGTTGCCTCGTCGCTGCCTCCGATGATTACAAGGCGTTCATCTCTGATCGCAATTTCGTATTCATCTATTTTTTTTGCATCGGTTTTGGATTCGGGGCGATTGGTTACGCCCACAAGGATCTCATGCTTGGGTGCCTCTGCCGCCTTTACGACAAGGTCATCTACGAGCTTGATACTGACGTTATATCGGGTCTTGATCATCTTCCGCAGTGCATGGATTGCCCGCATCGTTTCTTTTCCCGTATTGTCGGCCGAATATACGATTGAGTAAGAAGGAAGATCGGCTACCAAAATGTGGGTGGTTTTTTCATTTGTCTCCCCGCTGTCAATCTCATTCGGGTTTGATCCATGTTCAGATTTACAAGAAACAACGCCCAACAACACGGTAATGGTCAACAAAACAAGAAGAAAACGTTTCATCAAAAAACCTCCGATCGTTTTTGTCTGTACTTATTATAACATATTTGATCTTCTGTTACAATCCTTTTTTGACAAATAATCTACAAAAAAAGCCCGACCCCTTTTGAGAAGTCGGACTCGTTTTGATCCGATTGGATCGTTCGATCAGATCGAGTGGATGCCGTTTACTTTGTCGGCATGCTCGGGATCGAGATTGTATTTTTGTGCCTTGCGAAACTCAAAGAATTTCTTGGAGACCTCGGGGAACAACGCATAGGACAGCACGTCCTCGTCCTGCTCCATGTACTGCGCGATCTCTTGTCTCAGCTGTTCAAGCTCGGGCTTGAGCGCGTCCGCGGGACGGTAGGTGATCGGCTTTTCGTCTCCGATGATCTTCTTGACAAAGGCGGGATCGATGGCAACGGGGGTCTTACCGTACTCGCCGCGCACGATGCCCTTGAATTCCTTGGTAACGGTCTTGTAACGCTCGCCCATGATGACGTTGAACACAGCCTGCGTTCCGACGATCTGCGACGAGGGGGTTACGAGAGGAGGATAGCCAACGTCTGCACGCACGCGCGGTACTTCCTCAAGCACTGCGGTGAGCTGATCGGACTTCCCTGCCTGCGCCAACTGGCTCATGAGGTTGGAGAGCATTCCGCCGGGCACCTGATACATCAGCGCGTTGACGTCGACCTTGAGTGCCTTGGGGTTGAGCAGTCCGTTTGCCATGTACTTCTCGCGCAGAGGCGTGAAGTATTTGGTGATGGTGTCAAGCGACTCGAGGCTGATGCCCGTGTCGTACTTGGTTCCCTGCAATGCGGCAACCATTGCCTCCGTGGGAGGCTGGGAGGTACCCATTGCCATGGGTGAGATTGCGGTATCGATCACGTCAACGCCCGCCTCGACCGACTTCATGAGGGTCATGGATGCCAGACCCGAGGTATAGTGGGTGTGGAGCTGGATCGGAACCTTGACCGATTCCTTGAGGGTCTTGACAAGCTCGTATGCGTCGTAGGGCTTGAGCAGTCCCGCCATGTCCTTGACACAGATCGAGTCAGCGCCCATCTCCTCCAAAAGCTTGGCATACTTGGAGTAGTATTCGAGGGTATAGACGGGTCCCGTGGTGTAGGAGAACGCCGCCTGCACGTGTCCCTTTTCCTTTTTGGTCGCGTTGATCGCGGTTTTGAGGTTTCTGGGGTCGTTGAGCGCGTCGAAAATACGAATGATGTCGATGCCGTTTGCAATCGACTTTTGTACGAAATATTCAACTACATCGTCGGAATAGTGACGGTAGCCGAGGATGTTTTGACCGCGGAACAGCATTTGAAGCTTGGTGTTCTTAACGCGGTCACGGATCTTGCGCAAACGCTCCCACGGATCCTCGTTGAGGAAACGCATGCAGGAGTCAAAGGTTGCGCCGCCCCATGCCTCGAGCGAGTGATAACCGATCTTGTCCATTTCCTCCAGGATCGGGAGCATCTCCTCGGTGGTCATACGGGTTGCGATCAGCGACTGATGGGAGTCGCGGAGAACCGTTTCTGTAATTTTTACTTTAGCCATATTCTATGACACTCCTATCAGATAAAATTAAGCGAAGCAAGCGAGCAGAACGCCTGCGGCAACCGCGGAGCCGATAACGCCCGCGACGTTGGGGCCCATTGCGTGCATCAATAGGAAGTTGGAGGGATCTGCCTTCTGCCCTTCCTTTTGCGCAACGCGCGCCGCCATGGGAACGGCGGAAACGCCTGCCGAGCCGATGAGGGGGTTGATGGTGCCGCCCGCAAGCTTGTTCATGATCTTTGCGGTGATCAATCCACCCATAGTGGAAATCATAAACGCCACGAGACCGAGCACGATGATCAAGAGGGTCTTGCCGCTGAGGAAGTTCTCTGCCACGGCAGTAGCACCAACGCTGATGCCGAGGAAGATGGTAACGATGTTCATCAGCGCGTTTTGCGCGGTGTCGGAGAGACGTCCCGTAACGCCGCTGACGTTGAGCAGGTTACCAAACATCAGGCAGCCGATGAGCACAAGCGCGTCGGGCACGATGAGAGCAACAACGATGGTTACCATAACGGGGAAAATCACCTTTTCGGCTTGTGTTACCTTGCGGAGCTCGGTCATCTTGATCTTGCGCTCCTTTTCGGTGGTGAGCAGCTTCATAATGGGAGGCTGGATCAAGGGGATGAGCGCCATGTAGGAATACGCCGCAATGGCGATGGCACCGAGCAGCTCGGGGGCAAGGGTCTTTGTGACCGTGATCGCCGTGGGGCCGTCCGCGCCTCCGATGATACCGATAGATGCCGCCTCGGCAGGAGAAAAGACACCCGAGAGCAAAGCGCCGGAGAAAGCAACAAACACGCCAAGCTGTGCGCCCGCACCGATGAGCAGGCTCTTGGGGTTGGAGATCAGGGGGGTAAAATCGGTCATCGCGCCGATGCCGATAAAGATGATGCAGGGGTAAAGTCCGGTTTTGACACCGATGTAGAGGATGTCGATAAGACCTCCGTGACGCAGGATCTCACCGTAATTGATGTCGCCTGCCGTCATAAAATACTCGGAATGGAACATATTGCCGCCGGGTAGGTTGGTCAGCAGCATTCCGATCGCGATCGGGAGCAACAAAAGCGGCTCAAAGCCCTTGACGATTGCAAGATACACAAGCACGCACACGATGGCAAGCATCAAAAGCGTTTGCCAAGTGGCGGCATCCAGCCCGTTGATGAGGCGGTAGATACCCGTTGACTCCCAGAAGTTTTGCAAACTTTCCAGTAAGCTCATGAAAGTGGATTCCTTTCTGTAAATTTTGCTTTTTGTGGAAAAGGAATCAGTTGAGGGTTACAAGCACTGCGTCGGTTGCTACCGATGCGCCCTGAGTAGCCTCAACGGTTGCAACAACACCGTCAGCGGGAGCCATGATGTCGTTTTCCATCTTCATAGCCTCAAGAACGCAGAGAACGTCGCCCTTCTTAACAGCGTCGCCGGGCTTTACGTTGACCTTAACGAGGGTGCCGGGCATGGGAGCCTTAACAGCTGTTGCGCCTGCCTTGCCTGCGGGAGCGGGTGCTGCTGCGGGTGCGGGAGCCGCTGCGGGTGCAGGAGCTGCTGCGGGGGAGGGGGCTGCTGCTACGGGAGCAGGAGCGGGAACGTATACGGGAGCGGGGGTAACAACGGGAGCTACGCCTGCTGCCATCTCTTCAACTACTACGTCATAAGCAACGCCATTTACTGTAACACGATAGTTCTTCATTTGATTCACCTTAAAACCTTTCAATTATTAAATATTATTTGTTTTTTGTCAGAAACTTCTTGCAAGAAGTTTCCGACACCTTCAAGAACTTCAAAGAAGGGGGATTTGGATATGGTGGGATGTTTGTGCGCCGTTCCTTCGTTTTCTGACGGCAAGGGAGCGTTTGATCGCTTTATCCAAGCAATTGCTCCCGCAAGCGTTTTGGTACCACCACCCAAAACGCTCCACAAAGTTAGAATTGCCCGAGAAAAGTTTTTTCAATCTACTTTTCGTTGTGGCAAACGTCTTTTTTATCTTCTGCGATTGGTTGCCGCTCTCTTGAAGGATACCACGCGGAAGTTACCCGTGTATCCGTCCTCTGCAAGGGCTGCGGAGATTGCCGCTGTGATAGCCGCCACCGTTGCGCCCTCGTCCTCGCTTGCCGCGAGTGCTGCCGCAATTGCCGCCGCGATCGCCGCATCGTCTGCATTGGGAGCCGGTGCTGTGTCGGCTGACTTCTCCGCCTTCTTCGGCTTTGCGGGCTTGGGTTCCCTTTTCGGCTTGGGATCATCGTTTTTGCTCAGCAGTCGGTGCATGATCTCAATCGCGCCCCAAATAATGGCAAGCACCAAAAAGATCGTGAGCATTCCCTGCAAGGAAACGATGCCTGCAGTAGACGCGCGAAAGCTGAAGCTCTCTTCCGGAGTTGTCAGGGCAACCGTCTGTAACAAACTGTGTAACATACCGTCGCCTCCTTTTACAGAGGAAGATTGCAATGCTTGCGGGCGGGTGTGCCGTCGTTCTTCATAAGCAGCATATAAACCGCCGCACAGATTCTCTGGCGAAGCTCAGCGGCGTTGATCACGTCGTCGATGCTGCCGTCAGCGGCTGCCGCCTCGGCAGAAGCCTGCGTCTCTTTCCACTCGGTTTCCAGATCCGAACGGCTGACCTCGGGAGTGATGCGATCGTTCCAAAGGAATGCGACCGCCGATGCGGGATCCATTACACTGATCTCTGCACCGTCCAGCGCATAGACCATATCGGCACCGAGTGCCTTGGAGCCCATGAGCGTAAATGCCGCGCCGTAAGCTTTTCCGACAACTGCCGTGATCTTTGCGGTGTCGGCTGTAGCGTAAGCCATTGCGAGCTTACCGAGCTGAGCGGCGAGCGGTGCGTTTTCTGCCTCTCGGCTAACCTCAACACCCGTGCTGTTGACCAATGTGACAACCGGGATCGAGAAGCTGTCGCAGAAGGACACCAAGCGAGCCGCCTTTTTTGCGCCGTCAACGGTAACCGTTCCGTTCTTTGTATCCGCGTTGTTTGCGACCACGCCGCAGGTAACGCCGCCAAAGGAGCAAAGCCCCGTGAGCATTTCCTCGGCATACGCGCCGCCGATCTCAACAAACTCACCTGCGTCTGCAAGTGTTTCGATCAATTCCCTGCCGTTTTTGCCGTCTACATTGACAGTACGGTTAACGTCATCGGTGATCTCCTCTGCAACCACGCCCTCCGCGTTGTTGGAAGGCAGCATTGCAATGAGCTTTGCAACCTTTGCGTTGGCATCGGTGTCGTTCTCTGCCTCAACCGACGCAAGTCCGTTCTTTGCAACCGCCTCGGTGGTTCCAACCTCCTTGCCGACGATAAAGGGTGCGTTAACGAAAAGCTGTGACTGATCCTTAACCGTTACCAGCACATCGAACATTGCCGCAACGGTTGCCGACATACCCGAGCAAACGCCCGTGATCACGGCGATCTGCGGAATGACACCCGATGCGTCGCTGACGGCTTTGAGGAGCTTTCCGTAAGCCGACATTGCCGTTGCGCCGTCGCACAGCACTGCTCCCGCGCTGTCGAACATACCCACAATGGGGGCTCCGTTTTTCATTGCCATGCTGTAAAGCGCGGCAATTTTTTCTGCTTGCAGGGCATCAAAAGCGCCCTTTTTCCGATCGCTGTCCTGCGAAAAAGCGTAAACCAGTTTGCCGCCGATCGCGCCGTATCCGCAAACAACGCCGGTCAATTCACCGCCCTCGCGCTTGACGTAAGCACCTGTTTCCACAAAGGTTCCAGAGTCAAACAGCGCGGCGATTTTGTCTCTGCCGATCGTTGTGCCTTTCTCCATAAAGACAACCTCCACATCTGTTTCTTTCAAAGGAGCATTAAGGTTTTTCTAAAAATCCCTATCCTACCCCATTTTAATAAAATTATACCACAAATCGAACACATTGTCAACGAATCCCAAAATAATTTTTTGAATAATATGTAAACGTTTGTCATATTTTTGACGATCTTGAAAAAATGCGTTGTACCACCTCGCTTTCCTGCGGCATATGTGTCATCCTGAGCGCCGCTTCGCTACCCTTCGGGCTTCGCAAGGTCGCTTTGCTCCCGGATTTCTTGCGATCCTTCTCAGTGATGACCGAGGGGAAGGCTTCGATATGTTTTTACATATGATTATCACAAAATAAAACTTCTTCTGTCATCCTGAGCGCACGAAGTACGCGAAGCTTTTTGCA
>JAFTXB010000019.1 GCA_017461825.1 Clostridia bacterium | reverse complement strand
TTCAAAACCCTTTTCGACTATAACTATACTTTCATTCGTCAGGTGATTGTTGCGGGAACTAAGGTGTATGCTTGCGACAAAGAGCAGCACTGCCATATTGAATGCTACGATCTCGAAACCGATACACAGATAACCGTAGCACAGATGTATGAACCGTTCATGAAGTTTTATCCCGAGCAAGAGCGATTAGTTGTTTTGGATATGAATTGCTCCCCGGGTGGTGTTTGCTTCATCAATTCAACAACCGCGAAAAAGATTACTGAAATCGGCAACTACAATGGTTTTTCAAACAAAAACAATCTCAAAGACGGATATGTAACCGATAATGGGGGTGGAATGTACGATCTGAATGGGCAGGAAATCCAGTCACCTCCCGCTTCCACAGCAATCAAGATCCCCCTTCCGGAAGGTTCAATGGTGCTCGAAACCATTCTTTCATCCGCCAATGGGTCTGTTGAAATCTGTGCCAACATCAATGGAAAAGTCTCCATGCTCCTACGCACCTCTAAAAGTGCCGAAACAGTCACGGTCGATTACTATGCGGAATCAGCCATCGTCACCAAAAGCGGCGATGTATTGCTCTTCACCGAGGGCGGCTGTGGGCTGATCCTTGTAAAAATGAACTAATATCCCAAATCAATACGGGGAAGGAACCGACATGCTCCTTCCCCGTATCTTTTTTGTACTTTAATGGAACTGCGAATTGTAAAGCGTACTGTAAAAACCGCCCTTTTGCATCAATTCGCCGTGGCTGCCTTGCTCGGTGATCTCTCCGTTTTGCAAAACGAGGATCAGATCGGCATTTTGAATGGTGGAAAGTCTGTGCGCGATCACAAAGCAGGTTCTGCCCTGCATCAGCTCCGCCATTGCCTCCTGGATCTTGATCTCGGTGCGCGAGTCGACATTTGAGGTCGCCTCGTCAAGGATCAGCATAGGGGCATCCGACAACATGGCGCGCGCAATGGTGATCAGCTGCTTTTGGCCCTTGGAGATATTCACGCCGTCATCCGACAGAACGGTATCGTAGCCATTCGGCAGCTTTTCGATGTAGGAATCGATCCGCGCCGCTCTTGCCGCTGCCCGTACCTCCTCTATGGTGGCGTTCTCCTTTCCGTACACGATATTTTCAAAGATCGTGCCGCCGAAGAGCCACGTGTCCTGCAAAACCATGGTGTATGCGCGGCGCAGATCCGCTCGCTTGATCGACGCGATCTCCTTGCCGTCGATACGGATACTGCCCGAATCCACGTCATAAAAGCGCATGAGAAGATTGATGATGGTGGTCTTTCCCGCCCCCGTCGGGCCTACGATGGCAACTGTTTTGCCCGGGGTAGCCTCAACCGAAACCTCGCGTAGGATCTGCTTTTGCGGTGTGTAGCCAAACGAAACCCGATCAAACTCTACCCTGCCCTGCACGGTGTCAAGCGACACGGCATCGGGAGCATCCGGGGGCTCGGGGGCTTCGTCAATCACACGGAATACACGCTCCGCCGCCGAAAATGCCGACTGGAATTCGTGGAGAATGTTGGCAAATTCGTTGATCGGTCCCGCAAATTTGCGCGAATACTGCACAAACTTGGATACGCCGCCAAGCGTGATGAAAAAGACCGATCCCGCGGCGATCGCGCCGCTTTGGGTGTACATATAAAGGATTCCGCCCAAAATGGTGATCAGAGAAATCGACAGATTGTTGATGAAATTGACCGACGGACCAAGCGCCGCGCTGTGGTATTCGGCACGGTAATAGGCGTCCATCGCCTCGGTGTTGCGGGCGTTGAAGCGCTCGCAGACCGTTTCCTCTCTCCCATACGCCGAAATGGTACGGCAACCCGAGAGCATTTCCTCGGCAAAGCCGTTGAGCTCGCCCAGCTTGCGCGAGCGCAGACTGAACAGCGGGCGCACCTTTTTGGAACGGTAGCGCGTGACGAGGATCGAAACCGGCACGGTGATGACAAACACGAGGATCATGGGCTTGGAGATGCGCCACATGAAAATGAGCGAGCCGAGCACCGTGTAAATACTGGTCATGACCTGCACGAGATCATGCGACAGCGAGCTGTTGACCGTGTCCACGTCATAGGAAATGCGGCTGATGATATCGCCTGTTGGATGTGTGTCGAAAAATCCGACGGGCAACGTGTTGAGTTTTTCAAACAGCTGGCGACGCATGGTGTAAACGATCTTTTGCGACAAATACACCATCAGAACCATCAGCACATAAGAGAGCAAAGCGGAACAAAGATAGCAGACCAGCATCCATCGGACGTTGTACCAGACTGCGTCAAACTGCACGCCGCCCTCTGCCGCAATGGCATCGATGGCGTTGCCCGAAAACTCGGGGCCGAGCAATGCCAGTTGGTTTGACAAAAGGGTAAACGCGATGGCGGACAGAAAGAGCGGCCAATACCGAAAAACGTATCCACCAAGCCGCAGCAAAACGCTTTTTGCGGTCTTGCGGTCGAGCTTTTGCCCCATTGCGTGTTTATTGGGATTGTTCTCGGCACGCGGATCTCTTGCAAAGCCTCCTCTATTCAACGAATGCACCTCCCATCTGTGAATCACTGATCTCGCGGTATGCAGGACAGCTTTCCAAAAGCTCTTCATGCTTGCCCTGACCGATCACTTCCCCGTCCTCCAAAACAAGGATCAGATCGCAGCCCTTGACCGAGCTGACACGCTGTGCCACGGTGATCGTCGTGGAGCCCTTCATATACGTTGCAAGATCTCGTCTGAGATTGGCGTCGGTCTTGTAATCAAGCGCCGACGAGCTGTCGTCCAAAACGAGGATCTCGGGCTGTGCCGCCAAGGCGCGCGCGATGAGGATCCTTTGCTTCTGACCTCCCGACACGTTGGTTCCCTTTTGCGAGAGCATATGCCCGTAGCCATCGGGAAATGCCGTGATAAAGCTGTCTGCCTGCGCGATCGTTGCAGCTCGCTTGATCTGCTCCGAGGACAGATCCCTTCCGAATCGGATATTTTCCTCTACCGTGTCGGCATAAAGAAAATCGTTTTGAAGTGCAACGCCAAACATTGCCGAAAGCTCCTTATGACCGATCGATCGGACGTCTCGCCCATCGATCAGAATCCGCCCCTCGGTAACATCGTAAAAGCGCATCAAAAGCTTTACCAGCGTACTCTTTCCGCTACCAGTAGCACCGATGATGCCGAGAGACGAACCACGGGGCAGCGAAAAGGAGACATTCTCCAGATGCCTGTGCTTACCCGTATAGGAAAAGGACACGTTATCAAACACAATATGCGCATCGGTCTTGACGGTGGGAAGATCTTGCACTGCAAGCTCGGCGGGCGTATCGATGACCTCCGCGATTCTGCGTGCCGACGCCGCGCATTTGGTATACATGACAAAAATACGCGAAACCGACATCATCGCCATTGAGATCAACGTAAAATACTGCATAAACGCAATGACGGTCTCAGGATCCGACCGATGTCCCGCTACGCGCGAGGCACTCATGGCAACGACCGCCGTGATGCCGCAGTTCATCATCAGATTCATCACGGGGCTGACCACTCCCGTGACGATCTTCGCGCGACGCTCGTCCTGCGAGAGCTTGCGATTGACAGCATCGTAACGGCGGTTTTCGTAGTCATTTTTGGACAATGCCTTGATGACACGAATGCCCTGCACGTCCTCACGCACCACGCGAACCATGCCGTCGACCGAGGTCTGCACCCTTGTATACATCGGAACACCCTTGCGAGAAAGAAAATAAACCACGAGAAAGATAAGGGGCAGCATTGCGATCATTACCAGCGCAAGATAAGCGTCCATCATCAGCGTGATGATGATACCTCCGATCAGCAGAATGGGCGCACGTATACCCATGCGCTGCATCATGCCGATAAACTGATGGACGTTGTAGGTATCGGTAGTGATACGTGACTCCAGTGACGGGACGGTAAAGCGGTCGGTCTGTGCGGCGGAAAGCTGTAGCGTGTGCGCAAAAAGTTCACGCCGCACGGTTCCCGAAAAGCCGCGTGTGGTCCTTGCCGCCATGCGATTGGCAACGATGTTGCAAAGGCAAGCCGCCGCGGCGCAAAGCACCATCAAGCCGCCCCAAAACAGGATCTGCCGCACATCAAGCGAACCGACAACGTTTTTGAGAATATGCGATAGAATATACGGCAAAAGCAATTCGATCATCGTTCCCGCCGCTTTGATACAGAGGCCCAGCAGCATTTTCCCACGAAAGGGCTTCAAATATTTCAAGAGTGTTTTCATTCGTTTCGCCCTCCGCCAACATTGCCTGTCAACTCCTTGGCGCGCTTCTCCATACGTCCGAGGATGTCAAAAAACAGCGCAAGCTCGTCCGCATCGACCCCCTCTGACAGCCTCTCGTTCCATTCTCCCGTGATCCTCCTGACCTCGGGATAAACCGCTTGCA
>JAFTXB010000220.1 GCA_017461825.1 Clostridia bacterium | reverse complement strand
GTCGTTGCTGAGATGAACGGCGTTGACGGCGCAACCCTGAAGGGTTACGTGAAGTCCATGACAAAGGCACTTGACGTGCTGATCGGCAAGCTGGGTCTCGACTACTGTGTCGGCATGCTCGGCGGTTACGAAAATGCAACCTATTATATTAATGTTCCTGCTTTGGTTGCAGAGCTTGACATTGCGGCTCTGATCAACAGCATCAACGCAAACCCCGATGCAAAGGTTTTGGCTGATTACGTTGACCTCAACGGCATCATGAAAGCTGTTTCGATGGGCGATCTGCTTGATCTCGTTCCCATGAGCGTGCTCTTCGCACAGCTCGACAACAACGAGCTCATCGAGCTGGTTCAGCTCATCAATGTAAAGCAGTACATCCTTCCCGTTCTCTCGATGGTTGCCGACAAGCTGCTCCTTAATATAGATAAGGTAGCAATTGACGGAAACGTTGTTGCATCCGAGAACGCAGTTGACGGACTGCTCAACGTCAATGCTTCGGCGCTTGTAAAGGCTGTTGCAGGCATGATCCCCGGACTCAATGAGTTTGCATCGGTTGAGGACGGCAAGTACTTCACCACCACCGTGGATCTGACCTACACCGTTGACGGTACTGCAACCCAAAAGACCAAGAGCGTTACCTTTGAGCTTGTTGTTGAGGGCGACCTCACCCGCCTGCAAAACGCAGCCGCAAAGCTCTCCGATATTCTTCATACTTATATTAATAAAGCCGGAATCGAAAACGGCGTTGTGATCCTTGACGTAACCGTTCCCTCTAAGGTGACCGCACTTTACGCAAAGGCACTGGAGCTGGATGCGATCCCCGATGAGCTGAAGGTTAAGATTCTTGACCTCGTTAACCTCGAGGGAGACAAGGTTGAAGGCTTTGTGGGCGACCTCACTCTTGAGGAGATCATTACCGTTCTCGATGCTGTTGAGCCTTCCGCACTCTACAACACCGTACTGAATCACGAGTATGTTGCTCTGGTTCTCGATAAGATCGAGGCGAAGTTCGGCTACGATCTCACAGGCATCACCCTTGACGAGCTTGTAGACAAAGCCGCAAACATTCCCAGCGCAGAGCGCATTTCCGAGATCATCGAAAACAAGACCGGAAAGAATATCCTCGCTTACGTTGAAACACTTGCTGTTAAGGCAGATTCCATCGTAGACAAGGCTGAAAAGATCGCCGCTGTTCAGAAGATCCTTGATAAGATCGAGGGCAGATTCGGCATCGATCTTTCCGCAATCTCCGCGGCAGACATCGTTGACAGAGCAAAGGATGCTCCGATCTCCGAGACTGTTTCCAATATCGTTGCCGCAAAGGTTGGCGTTGACGTAAGAGCAATTCTTGATGCTTACACCGTTGACGAGCTTTATCAAAAGGCTGTTGACAAGGCAGCAACCAAGGCTGACGCTTATAATAAGGTAAAGAATTTCATTCTCGCAAAGGCTGAGCTGATTCCCGACCGCGCAATGAACATCTGCCTCGCGGATGCATACAAGGGTAACGGCGTATTTGCAACCGGCTCGAGAAGCGTGACCCTCAATCCCAAGGAGCTTGTTCGCAGAGCATTGACCAAGGTGCTTGGCAAGCTGAACCTTGACACCGACGCAATTGCGATCGTTATGGACCGTATCAACGGCGGCGAGAGCATCACCGTAGGCTTTGACTTTACCGTTCGTTTCCAGAATCTGTACCAGATCAAGTACATGGCACGTGACGCAAAGGAAGGCGACGAGCCTCTGTTCAGCGCATTCCTGCCCGAGGGTGCAGACCTTAACGTATTCAAGAACAATCTCGACGTTACCGGCTACGAGTTCACTGCTTGGACCGATGCCGAAGGCAACGAGGTTCCCGTTATGCCCGGTGCCGATACCGTTGTTTACGCAGACCGTAACGTTATTATGGTCAGCTTTGAGGACGAGGACGGCAAGCTGTTGGGCGTGATCCCCATGAGCAAAGGCGATACGCTTGCAAACTATGCCGAGAAATTGGCTGAGATCGAGGCAGGCGTGGTTCTTCCCACCGATGTAAATCCCTACCTGTTCGACGGCTATCGCATTGCATGGGCTGATAAGGCAGGCGCGCTTGTGAAGAACGATGTTGCATTCACCGAGGATACCACCCTCGTTGTAAAGCCGATGCCCAACTACTTCATCACCTTTGACGTTGATGTTGATTACACCATCACCGAAAAGGACGGCGTTTACACCCTGACCATCAACGGTGCACTCCCCGAGAGCTTCAAGCTCAACCTCGACCGTGCACACATGCTGGCTCGCGCAAACGGCGCGGATAAGGTAACCTTTATCCTGCACGTTGCAGAGGGCGCATACGACTTCCTCAACATCAGCGACGCAACCCTGGCTGACCTTTACAACAGAGCGAAGGCAGACGTTGTATTCGCATACGCCGCAAAGGCAGGCGCAACCGATGCGTTTGCAGATACCTACTACGCAAAGGCAGAGGGCGCAAAGTTCTACACCTTTGATATTCTCGCAGACGGCACCGCAAGCCATGATAAGTTTGCAGAGGCTATGTCCATCAAGCTGCCTTATGCAGGCGCAATCGTCAATAAGGTAGGAGAAAAGACCAACGTTTACACCGTTGCAGACGGCGTACGCGAGCTGGCAGAGGCTGCTGTTGAGGTAGCACAGGACGGCACCGCATACGTTGCGTTCAAGGCGGCTCACTTCTCCGACTACGTTATCGCAAACGAAGTTCTCCTGACCCTCAGCTTCAAGACCGAGGCAGGCAAGAACGTTGACGGTAAGCTCGCAGGCTCCGACGGCAATCTCTACTACCCCGCAGGCACGCAGATCAAGCTTGCGTTTGAGGTTCCCGAGGGATACAAGGTTATCAAGATCGAGGCAAACAACAAGACCTACAATGAAAACGCACTCTTCACCATTGAGGGCGCTGTTACGATCAACGTAACCCTGCGCGAGGGCGTATACTACATCTATTACTATGTAAACGGCAAGCTGACCGCTACTCAGGAATATGAGGCAACCGACAAGAACGTCACGCTCAAGAAGTTTGCAGACGTTGTCGGCACAGCAAAGCCCACTGATACTACCAAGTATGCCGCAACCGGTGCATGGATCGGTTTTGATACCGCAAACCTCGGCAAGGCAGATATGATGGTTTACGCAAAGTGGGATCTCATCAGCTACACCGTTATCTTCCAGGATCAAAACGGCAAGGAAGTTGCCAAGTTTACCGATGTTACCGAGGATAACTACACCGCAAAGGTGAACGTTCCCGCTGTTCCCACCGCTGCCGGTAAGGCATATAAGTGGGGCACTCCCGCAATCAGCGGAACCACCGCAACCGTTAAGGCTGTTGAGGCTGTGAAGCTAGTTTACACCGTAGTTACCGACGGCAACGTTACCGCCGCTCCCACAACGGGCGAGTACAATACGGAAATTACGCTCACTCCTGTTCAAAAGGCAGGCTACACCGCAACCGTAAATGTTGTTGATGCAAACGGCAAGACTGTTACCGTTACCAATAACAAGATCAAGATGCCCGCATCCAATGTTTACGTAACCGTTACCTACACCGCAAAGACCCTCTCCTACACCATCAACGGAACCGCAGGCACGGGTACTTACGGCGATAGCGTAGAGTTTACCGTTACCGTTAAGAACGGCGAGATCCTTACCAATGCACCCGCAGGCTGTGAGCTAGTTTCGATCGAGACCGACAAGGCAGGCACCAAGACGCTGAAATATGCGTTTGTGCTTGACACCGATAACAAGGAAATTTCCTACAAGATCGAAAGCTCCGCTCTGGCGCTCTTCAAGATCTTCAACGGCAAGCGCTTTGAGGGCGAGGGCGAACCTGAAAGCACCGTTAAGAACGTTGCATTTGCAGGCTGGTCTGAAACCGTTGCAAGCACCTTGCAGTTTGCTACCTTCATGCTCAACAAGACCACGTCTCTCTTGTGGCTGTGGATCCTGCTTGCAGTACTGGTTCTCATTGCACTCATCATTCTCATTTACCTACTCCACATTACCGGCAAGATCGGTGTCAACTTCCTGACCCGCTTCGTATGCTGGATCGTAGGCGGATTCTTCGCAATTTGCCTTGGCTTGTCGGGTCTGGTTCTCAAGATCCTTGGCAAGGACGAGGAAGAGCTCGGCTTTGAAAAGGAAACAACCAACGAGACGGCAGAGGAAACCGCAGAAGAAACTGTTGAAGAGGTTGCAGAGGAAACAACAGAGGCTGTTGACGAGACTGCTACCGAGGAAAATGTTGATCTTGCAGACGTAGTAATCGCTGCAGAGGCAATTGAAGAGGCAACCGAGGAGACTGCCGAGGAAGCAACCGAGGAGACCACCGAAGAGGCTGCCGAGGAAACCACCGAAGAAGCAACCGAGGAAACAACCGAGGAAACAACCGAGGAAACAACCGAGGAAACAACCGAGGAAACAACCGAGGAAACAACCGAGGAAACAACCGAGGAAGCAACCGAGGAGACCACCGAGGAAACAACTGAGGAGGCTACTGAAGAGGCTACCGAGGAAACCACCGAAGAAGCTACCGAGGAAACAACGGAGGCTCCCGCAGAGGAAAAAAAGACCTCTGATGAGGAAAAGAAAGACAACAAATAATTTTAACGGAACATCGGGGCGCGGATAGATCGTTATCCGCAACCCCCGAGGTCTGTGGCAACGGGGAAAACTTCATGTGAGGTTTTCCCCATTTGCATCATAGCAAAGGGAAATGACATGATCTACACAAAACATTATACCGTCAGATGGCATGACACCGATTCAAACCGCAATCTTACTCCAACACACCTGCTCATGTATATGGAGGAAACATCCGATTACCACCTGCGCGATGCGGGAATGACACTTGATGAGCTTCGCGACACACGTGGGCTGGCGTTTTTGCTCAGCCGCATTGCCGTGCGCGTGTATGAACAGCTGCATGTGGGCGAGGAGATCGATGTGCAAACATGGGTGTGCGAAAGCCGCGGACTCAGCTTTGTGCGTTGTTATCGTGTTTTGCGTGCCGAAAAAACGGTTGCGGAGGCGTATTCGATTTGGGCACTGCTTGATCTTAACGCCCAAAAGCTGCTCCCCAGTGCCTCTTTCCCGTATGATATTGAACCCGAACAGCCACTCGGTTCCGAGGTTTCGGCGCGTGTTCGTTTTCCCGCACAGGCGGGCATGGAGTACATTGGCGAGCGCAAGATCGTTTATTCCGACATCGACTACAACGGGCATATGAATAACACGCACTATCCCAATATGCTGTGCGATTTTACACCTGATATTTTGTCGAAAAACGTTACGGGGTTCACGCTTTCGTTTTTGCATGAAGCAGCGTACGGACACACCTTAAAGGTATTCCGCTGCGAGCGTGAGGACGGCGGATACTTTTTCCGAACGTTGGATGAGGCGGGGAACACCTGCCTTGAGGCAATGCTTCTGACCGAAAAAATGACAGCACCGAAGGAGATCTGATAATAGATCTTAAAGAAAGGACCGAATATGAAAGAGACAGCAAAGATCAAAAACTGGCAACTGCTCAAGCATAGATCGCGCGAGGAAAGAGTGGATCTTTCGTCGGCAGAATTCCTCACGGTGGGCAAGCATGCTTTCCGCGGGCAAAAGCTGCTCGAGGAGATCACGCTCCCCGGGAACGGGTCGGCGGTCAAAACCGAGGCGTTTCGCGGATGCAGACGGCTTAAAAAAATAACTCTGCCAAATGAAAGCAATGTCGGGTTGGCTGGGGGTGCCTTTCGAAACTGCACACGCCTGCAGGAGATCGAGCATTTTGAATGCGTTACGTCGATCGGGGATGCGGCTTTTTCGGGATGTCGCATGCTGAAAAGCATTTCGTTTGGCGACGATCTGCGCCGTGTTGGAGCGTCGGCTTTTGAGGGCTGTGAGATGCTGGGTGAGGTCGTTCTGCCGCAAAGCATAAAAGAGATCGGAAAAAGGGCGTTTGCCAATTGCACCGAGCTTTTACGGGTTGAAATGGAACCCGGTGTCAGTGGGCTGGCACCCGATGCTTTTCGCGGTTGTATTTCATTGAAGGAGATCGTTTTTTCCGCGCTGATGAAAGAGATCCCAAAGGGCGCGTTTCGCGATTGCTCGGCGCTGGAGAGCGTAATAATTCCATCCAATATTGAGCGCGTGGGATCGGGTGCTTTTATGGGCTGTTCTCGCCTTTCGGAGGCGGAAATGGAACTGGGAGTCACGCACATCGGCTCGTTTGCTTTTGCAAAAAACGCAAGGCTCAAACAGGTCATTGTGCCCCACACGGTCAAACGGCTCGGATTTGGCGCGTTTGGTTTGGGACGAACCAAGGGCGCGAAGATCGAGCTTGTTGTGGATAACGAATATATGCAAAAAAGGATCAGGCAACAGCTCTTTTTGTGCGGGAGCGCGGGACGGGCAAGCGTTACCTTTGAGGGCAAGACCATTGAGGAACGTAAGCGCGAACGCCGCCGCACAACGATCGAGCAGGAGCCCACACACTTGATCGATCCCAAATAAAAACAAACCCCCTTTTTAAAATGTTCAAGCATTTAAAAAAGGGGGGCGTTTCCAATCTTATTAAGTTAAGAAAATTGTTTTTATATTTGCGCCAATTTTGTAGGGAACGGTCTTGTATTGCCTGCAAGGTATAGTGTATCACACCTTGTAGGTGTACGGTCGAGCGGGAATGAGCCTCCCTTTACACAAGGGAGCCTTTTCTTTTGCCGGTCATTTTTCTGACAAGCACTAACGTAATTAAAGGCAACAAAGGTTGTAGGGCGGGGGCTTGCTCCCGCCGAAAAAATATAACAAAACAATATAAAAGGACTAATTTGAACTGATTAATAGAGCGGCGGGAGCAAGCCCCCGCCCTACGATTATCTATACAGCAACAGAGTGTCCGTAATTACGATATAAAGGCACTGCTTAAAAACATCAAACCGAAAGATATTTTTCGGCGTATTCCCGATATTGTTCACGAAAGATTTCGCTGTCAGAGCGCACTGCTCGGAGCGATTCATGGATATTCATGCTGTAGTGCGCGGCATCAATGAGACCGCCCGCAATGTTGGAGCAATGGTCGGCGGTACGCTCAAGGTTGGTCAAGAGGTCAGACCACACAAAGCCGGCTTCCATGCTGCAGTTTTGCTGTTGCAGGCGCAAAATGTGCCGTGTGCGCATGTCGTCCTTTAAGCGGTCGATCACCTGCTCCAAGGGCTCCACACGGTTTGCCGCTTGCAGATCGGATTCCGTCAAGGCCTTTACAGTCAGATCAATGATCTCATCCACCGCGCGGCAAAGCGAATCCATTTCGGCAAGACCGCCCGTTGAGAAAACGATCTGTTTTTCGTTCAACTCTTCGGCAGATTCCAAAAGATTGACAGCGTGGTCGGAGATACGCTCAAGATCTCCGATCAATTTTAAATACAGTGCGGCATCCGTGCTTTCGCGCTCACCGATCTGTCGCGAGCTGAGCTTTACCAGATAGGTGCCGAGAATATCCTCGTAATGGTCGCTTTTTTCTTCGGCTTCTCGAATCTCTTGCGCCAAAGCGGGATCATATGACGTAAGACAGCAAAGGCTGTTTTTCAAGGCTTTTGCCGAGCATTCTGCCATGTCAACGGTCAGCGCGCGGCAACGCTCCAACGCGATCGCGGGGGTTCCCAGGAGACGTTCATCCAGCTCGGCAACCGCCTCGGGAGCCTTGGGATCGGGAACCAGCTTGCACACCAATTTTTCAAGCAGCTTGGAGGCAGGCAAGAGAAGCAGTGTACAAAGAATGTTGAACACCGAGTGCGCCACAGCTACGCCCGGCATAGATGCCGCCTCGCTAAACAGCGCGGGAGAAAAGACCTTTGAGATAACGGTGAAAATAATCAACCAAACCGTTGTGCCGATAACATTAAAGGAGAGGTGCACCAAGGCGGCGCGTTTTGCGTTTTTATTGGTGCCGAGCGAGGAAAGGATGGCTGTAATACAGGTTCCTATGTTTTGTCCCATAATGATGGGGATCGCCGCGCCGTAGGAAACACGGCCCGTAACGGCAAGAGCCTGCAAAACACCAACCGATGCCGAGCTCGATTGGATCACAGCGGTGAGGACCGCGCCTGCAAGTACGCCGAGAATGGGGTTTTGGAACAGCAGGAAAAGCTCTTGGAATTCGGGAATGTCAGCAAGTCCCGATACAGCTCCCGTCATGATGTCCATGCCAAACATCAACACCGCAAAGCCGAGGAATATCGTACCCACGTCCTGCTTTTTTTTGCTTTTGCAGAACATATAAAGCACAATTCCAACCAAAGCCAAAATGGGGGTAAAGGACATGGGCTTGAACAGCTTGAGCACGATATTGTCGCCCGAAATGCCGCCGAGTGACAGGATCCACGCGGTGACGGTGGTTCCCACGTTGGCACCCATAATAACGTTGATCGCCTGTCGAAGAGACATCAGCCCCGAGTTGACAAAGCCCACAACCATAACGGTGGTTGCCGACGAGCTTTGAATGATCGCCGTGACACCGATACCCGTGAGAAGTCCCGCAACCTTGTTGGTCGTCAGCTTTCCCAGCATGGATTGCAAGCGGTTGCCCGCACTGCGCTCGAGAGCCTGTCCCATAATGTTCATGCCGAATAAAAAGAGGCATAATCCGCCAATTAAAGTCAGTACGTTGAATAAGTCCATAATTCTCCTTTTGTTTTTTGGGGGTATTTTTTACGCGTAAAAGGGGTGGTAATTTGTGGAAAAACGCCGCAAAAAACCTCATTTATTATACAGTATCCCATAAAAAGATAAAAGATATTTGATGTTAATAAAAAACAACTAATTTGTTAATACTTTGTTATAAAAATAACAGAAATGGTGTATTATTATTTGAAAAAAAGCCATTTTGAGTGGTAAAACAAAAATCAAGAAAAATCTATTGACAGACTCGTTTGCGATACTGTATAATAATGATAGAAATTTATTGCAAATAAAATACAAAAAAGGAGACACTGTATGAAACGTGTTTTTTGCCTGCTTTTGTGCCTCTTGACGGTGCTGTTCTGCGGGGCTTGCAACACACGATCCGAGCTTGAAGAGCCTGACACGTCGGGTTATACCGAGGATACCGCCGCGGCTCTGCCGCCAACCGGTTCCAACAAGGTGCCGACAGCCGAGATCGTTGACGGGATCTTTTATATGTTTGAAGGCGAGATGCGCCGCCTCAATTACACGGTCCATACCCCCGAGGGCGCCGAGGGAGAGGTCGAATGGGCTTCTTCTTCCGATAGTGTCCTTGTGGAAAACGGAATTGTTTACGCCAAAAAAGAGGGCTATGCGATCGTGTCGGGCGGTGGCGAGCGCAACTGTGTTGTCCGCGTTTTGCCAAAAACACTTCCTATTTTGAATATCAATACCAACGGTGTTGCCATTACCTCCAAGGAAAATTATGTCGATTGCCGTGTGGATCTCAGCACATCAAATGCCGATTATTGCTTTGAGGGCGCGCGCGGCGGCATCCGCATCCGCGGAAACTCCACGTCAAGCCGCCCCAAAAAGCCGTACCGTATCAAGTTTGATTCCAAGCGCAATCTGCTGGGAATGAATGAGGATGCCGAGTGCAAGAGCTGGGTGCTGCTTGCTGAGTGGTACGATGCCTCCATGCTGCACAATTCCGCGTCGCTCAGCCTCGCGTCGGTCATTCTTACCGAGTATACCTCGGATTGGCGCAACGTCAACGTGTATATCAACGGCGAATATCAGGGCGTGTATCTGCTTGCCGAGCAGAGCCAGATCAACGAATACCGCATTGACATCGAGGAGGCGGGGGCGGATAGCAGCGAGATCCGCTCGGGCTACCTTTTTGAGCAGGAGGCATCCTCTACAAACCCGCTTTTAACGCTTGATGTGCAGGCTTATAAATACACCAATTTTTTGGGCACATATAAGCCGCATACACGGTATTTTAAATGGGAACTGAAAAACGACGGCACCTCTCCCGAGCAAACCGAATTTGCCGCGCGGTATCTCAAGAATGCGTTTAAGATCATTTACGCGGCGACCTACGATGGAAATTATTTTGCGCTTGACGAAAATGCCAACATTGTAAAGTCCAAGTACAAATCCGCGGAGGAGACTATTTCGGCTTTGATCGATGTCGATTCGCTGGCGCGTAAATACATTCACAGCGAGCTGACCTGCAACTGGGACGACCGACAGAAGAGCTATTTCATGTACGTTGATTTTTCCGAGGGCGGAACCGGGCTCTTGACCTTTGCCTGCCCGTGGGACTTTGACCACGCTTTTTATCAATACGGCACCTATAAGTATGCCGATACCGAAGCCTATTTTGCGGTAAACCGCAACGTGTGGTATGCCATGCTTCTCAACCATGAGTTTATCCGTGAGCGGGTTGCCGAGGTCTGGCAGGAGGTCTACGCCAATACGAACGGCTTTGATTCGGTGCTGGATATGATGCTTTTGGTCACGCGGAATTACGATGCCGACTTTGCTCTGGACGAGGAGATGTGGAACCGCGGCAGAGACCGTGATGCCGAATTGGCAGACCGCATCATCCAGGCGGCAACAGGCTATCAATGGCTCATCCGACGCATCGAGTGGATGAACGGGCAGTTCTCCGATCCTCAATTTGTGACAAAGGGAAAGATCTGACAGCTTGCAAAGAATATGCGGGGGGCTTTTTAAAAGCTCCCCTGTGTTTTCTTGTAATCAAAAGCAGGAATAAAATGACCGAAAAAAGAAAAAAATTTGAAAAAACTATTGACAGGCAGGATATGTTGTGATATAATAATTCTTACCTCTGCAAAAGGGCTTTTTTGTTGTGCGCACTTTTAAAAGGAAAGAAAAACGCATGGCAACGGTCGCCCGATGCGCCACCCGAATGCGGGATCGCGCGACGCCTTTTGGGGAGGGAGGTACACGGATCTCTCCATCCGAGGGATCAAATAAAATTCATATGGGAGGTGCCGCTAAATGGCGAATGACGCTCGAGTCAAGATTACTCTCGCATGCACCGAGTGCAAGCAGAGAAATTACGACACAAAGAAAAACAAGAAAAATGACCCGGACAGACTGGAACTCATGAAGTATTGCAAGTTTTGCCGCAAGCATACGGTTCATAAGGAAACCAAGTGATTTCCAACGGCAAACGCTAAATTAAGAAAGGAATAAAGGACAAATGAAAACAGGAAATCTGTTGAAAAGATGGAGCGCTGCGATCGTTGCTCTGCTCCTGACGGTTGTTCTCTTTGCAATTCCCGCTTTTGCCGAAGATACCACGGACGTTACAACAGCCGAGGAAACCACCGTTGAGGAGGTTACCACCGAGGCTGCTACCGACGAGCATGACCACGACCATGAGGAAGAAACGACAGGCAGTGCCGCTTCTACGGAAAATAAAACCGAGGAAAAGAAGGGTATGTCCACTCAAACCATCATCACGCTGTGCATTTTCGGCGTGCTGATCGTTGCCGCTGTGGTTCTCGGAATCATCTTCCGTGAGAAGGTTGGCAAGTTCTTGCGTGTTTACAAGAGCGAGGCAAAGAAGATCGTATGGTTGCCTTGGGATCAGACAAAGAAGAGCACCCTTGTGGTTCTCGTTGTGCTGGTTGTTTGCGCATTGGCAATCTGCTTGCTGGATTTTGCCCTCGGTCAGGGCTATCTGGCATTCCTCAAGCTGTTCTGATCTTTTAGGAGCAGAGGGCTATGAGTGATATCAATGAAATGAACGTAGGCCCGAGATGGTATGTGGCGCACACCTATTCAGGCTACGAAAACAAGGTAAAAGCAAATCTTGAAAAGATCATCGAAAACCGAGGCCTCGGTCACTTGATCTTTGACGTGCGTATCCCTGTGGAGGTCGTTATCGAAAAGAACGGCGACACCGAAAAGGAAGTGGAAAACAAGCTGTTTCCCTGCTACGTATACGTCAAAATGGTGATGAACGAGGAAAGCTGGCACGCCGTGAGAAACATCACGGGAGTGACGGGTTTTGTCGGCCCCGGATCGCGTCCCACGCCTCTGTCGGAGGCAGAGGTCGCCGCACTTGACATCGAGCAGGTGCAGCAGATCAAGCTTTCGTTTGCAGTTGGCGACAGCGTTACGGTGAGCGGCGGATTGTTTGAGGGGTACACGGGTACCGTTCAGGCGATCTCCGAGGATCTCAAAAATGTTACCGTGCTGATCAAGCGCGGCAACCGTGACATGCCCGTTGAGCTTGCGTCCGATGAGGTAAAGCTCCTGGCAGCACAAAATTAATCCACAGCAAAAGGCTGTGCGTGGGAGGAAGAAAAATTTTTTGAATTCTTCCGCAAAAAACCACATTTGGAGGTAATTTTAATCATGGCTAAGAAGATTTTGGGTTACATTAAGCTTCAGTTGCCCGCAGGAAAGGCAACTCCTCAGCCCCCCGTAGGACCTGCACTGGGTCAGTACGGTGTTGCAATTCCCGTATTTACCAAGGAATTCAACGAGAGAACCAAGAATGACATCGGTCTGATCATCCCCGTTGTTATCACGGTTTACGCAGACCGCTCCTTTACGTTTATCACCAAGACTCCCCCCGCTCCCGTTCTCATCAAGAAGGCAGCAGGCATCGAGTCGGGTTCGGCAGCTCCCAACAAGACCAAGGTTGCAAAGCTGACGAAGGAACAGGTACAAAAGATTGCAGAGACCAAGATGCCCGACCTCAATGCGGCAAGCCTTGAGTCGGCAATGAGCATGATCGCCGGAACCGCACGCTCCATGGGCGTCACCGTCGAGGAGTAAGGGAGGACTGAACAATGGCTAAATTTGGTAAGAAGTATGTAGACAGCGTAAAGCTGATCGAAAAGAGCAAGCTGTATGATCCCGCAGAGGCAATGGCACTGGTTTGCCAGACCTCTAAGGCAAAGTTTGACGAGACCATCGAGGTTCACGTTCGTTTGGGTGTTGACTCGCGTCACGCAGACCAGCAGGTCCGCGGTGCCGTCGTTCTTCCCAACGGAACCGGTAAGACCGTAAAGACCCTCGTATTCGCAAAGGGTGATAACGTTCAAAAGGCACTCGACGCAGGTGCAGATTACGCAGGCGGCGTAGAGTACGCAGAGAAGATCCAAAAGGAAAACTGGTTCGATTTCGACGTTGTTATCGCAACTCCCGACATGATGTCGGTTATCGGCCGTCTCGGTAAGGTTCTCGGTCCTAAGGGCCTCATGCCTTCTCCTAAGGCAGGCACCGTAACTCCCGACGTTGTTCGCGCAGTTACCGAAGCTAAGGCAGGTAAGATCGAGTACAGACTTGATAAGACCAACATCATCCACTGCCCCATCGGCAAGGCATCCTTTGGTGCTGATAAGATCCAGGAGAACTTCAACACCCTCCTCGGCGCTATCATCAAGGCAAAGCCCGCTGCTGCAAAGGGTCAGTATATCAAGAGCTGCGTCGTGGCTTCCACCATGGGCCCCGGCATCAAGGTCAACCAGGCAAAGCTTGGCTGATAACAGCAAATTGAATCAAAACAGCCGCTCCCCAAACCGGAGAGCGGCTGTTTTTTTGGCTTTTCTTTTTTTTTTTTTTTGCGGGGGAGACCCCTTTTACAAAAAGG
>JAFTXB010000219.1 GCA_017461825.1 Clostridia bacterium | reverse complement strand
GCGGTTTTCGGTTGCGCGATGGTATGCGTTTGTTTTCGGGAGGAGCAATTCTCGCTGCGGCTCGGTCACACTCGCGTTCTGACATCACACTGTGATGTCATTCATTGCGCTCGTGTCGCTTCGCTACGCCGTCCCCTACAAAGTTTGTGCGGTTGCCGTTTGTATGGCGGTAGGCGTTTGTGTGCGGGACGTCGAGGCGCCGTCCCCTACAATAGAACGAGGCAGAACCACCCCACAATATCCCAACAACCCCTTTTTTTAAAGTTTTGAGGGGTTCCAAGGGGAACTTTTTCAAAAGTTCCCCTTGGCGCGTCCCCCGCGTCCTCCGCGTCCTCCGCGTCCTCCGCGTTCCCTGCGTCCTTCGCGTCCTCCGCGTCTTTAAACGGTTTGTCCTTTGCCGATAAAGAAGGGCATGGATTCATGACCCGAGAGGTTGCGGTCATCTTTGATGACGGCGTTTTTATCGGTGATCACGCAATTGAGGTTTACGTTTGCTCCCACGTAGGTGTCTTGCAGGAGAATACAGTTCTTTACAACGGTTCCTTTTCCGATATGGACGTTACGGAACAGGATGCAGTTTTCCACTTCGCCTTCGATCACGCAACCATCGGCAAGCAGGCTGTTTTTCACCTTTGCGCCGTCGGCGTACTTGGTGGGTGCACTGTTGCGGATCTTGGTGTAGATCTGACGGTCGGCATTGCCAAACAGATCGCGGCGCGCGTCATCTTCCAAAAGCTTCATCGAGTTGGCAAAATAGCTTTCCAGAGACGAAACCACGGCGTAAAAGCCTTTGTATTCGTAGGAGCGGAAGACCTTCTTTTTCAGATTTTTTGCAATGATATCTTTGTGGAAGCTCTTGTAGCCGCGTGCCATGGATTCGGCAACAATGCTTTGCAGGTCGGCACGGCTCACCACGGTGATGTTGGTGCTGACAAGCTCGTTGCCCTTTTGGGGAACCGTGTCCATCAGATCCACAATGCGGCCGTCATCGTCCACCTTGAGCACGCTCACGGGAATTTCAAAGGGATAGACGGTTTTATCCAGCTTTTTCGTGACGATCGTCATAAATGCGCCCGATTTGATGTGATCGTCTATCACATCGGAAAGATCAATGTTGAGCACACCGTCGCAGTCGGAGAGCACAATGTAATCGGCTCCGCAACGGTTGATAAAGTTGACGGCACCCATCAGGGCTTCCAGTCTGTTTTCGTACAGCTTGCTTGCCGCGCTGTTTTCATATGCCGCAACGTAAGGCGGGAGGATCTTGATACCGCCCGAACGGCGTGCCAGATCCCAGTCCTTGCCGTTTCCGACGTGATCCATCAGGGATTGGTAGTTGTAGTGCGTAATGATACCCACGTTGGTAATGTCCGAGTTGACCATGTTGGAAAGCGCAAAGTCCACCAAACGGTAACGGCATCCGAACGGGATGCTCGCCATCGTGCGGCGGCGGGTCATTTCGGGAATGCTTTGATCGTGAATGTTGGAAAAAATCAATCCTGCTGCTGTCATGTCTGTTTCCCCCTTACTGTTCCGAAATCATGGCACCGGCTTCGATTACGGCACCGTCCGATACCTTTACGTCGGCACCGATCACCGCGATTCCCGCGGCGGTGCTCTTGTCCTCGCCAACGGTAGCGCCGACACCAACGGTTACATTTGCGTCAAGGATCGAGTAGATCACCTTTGCCCCCTTGCCGATCACAACGTCGTTCATAATTACGCTGTCTTCCACAACAGCGCCTTCTTCCACAACGACCCCGGGACCCAGTACGCTGTTTCGTACCGTTCCGAGAATGCTGCATCCCGCTGTGATCGACGAGTTTTCAATTACGGCATTTTTGCCCACAAACTGAGGCGCTTCGGCACCGTGACGGCTGTAGATGCGCCAGGATTCGTCTGTTACCGAGAATTCGGGACGCTCGCCGAGCAGATCCATGTTCGCCTCCCAAAGAGACTGAATGGTTCCAACGTCCTTCCAATATCCTTCAAAATCGTAGGACATCATCTTCTCTCCCGCTCCAAGCATTGCGGGGATGATGTTTTTGCCAAAGTCGTTGGAGGATGCGGGATCCTTGCTGTCCGCCTCCAGATACTTTTGCAGCTTGTCTTTGGTAAAGATATAAATTCCCATTGATGCCTTGGTGCTGTCGGGATTTTTCGGCTTTTCGGTGAATTTATAAATGCTGCCGTCGGGATTGACACTCATAATACCAAAGCGGCTTGCCTCCTCGATCGGTACATCCAAAACGGCGATCGTGCAGTCAGCTCCCGTTTCTTTGTGCGTTTTCAGCATTTTGGCGTAGTCCATCTTGTAAATGTGGTCGCCCGAGAGGATCAAAACATACTTGGCATCGTAACGGTTGATA
The DNA here is from genome assembly GCA_017461825.1 of Clostridia bacterium. GTDB lineage: Bacteria > Bacillota > Clostridia > Oscillospirales > CAG-272 > UMGS1865. The sequence continues at coordinate 497 of JAFTXB010000219.1, read as the reverse complement.
AACTCCATGTTCTGCCAAATGGCATTTGCCGTGCCCTTGTACCAGTCAGCCCCCGTGTTGCCTTGATAGGGGGGGAGGATCTTTACACCGCCAAAGGTGCGGTCAAGATCCCACGGTAAACCGTTTCCGATATAGTCGTTGAGAAGCAGCGGCTGATACTGCGTGAGAACACCCACCGTGTCAAAGCCCGAGTTGATGCAGTTGGAGAGGGGGAAATCGATGATGCGGTACTTACCGCCAAACGAGACCGAGGGCTTTGCCGTTTTCTGCGTCAGCGCGTAAAGACGGCTGCCTTGTCCGCCGGCAAGCAGCATCACGACACATTCTTTTTTCTTGAACATAACCTGTAAATCCTCCTGTTGATGTATATAAAATATAATTTTTTTCTGTTTCGTGGGGGAAGGACCTTTTTAAGGAAAAGGTCCTTCCCCCACACCCCCATCTCCAAAACCATTTACGAAAAAAGGGGTTGGTGGGGATTTTTTAGTGGGTACGGT
>JAFTXB010000218.1 GCA_017461825.1 Clostridia bacterium | reverse complement strand
GGGAAGTCCTCGCCGATCTTTGCCTTGTACTCAGCCTTGAACTGGTTTGCCAGCTCCTTGAGATCCTCAGCAGTGAGATCAACGTCGAGCTTAACGCCCTTCTCTTCCTTCATCTTATCGATGAGCTCCTCGAAGTACTTCTTTCCAACTTCCATAACGACGTCGGAGTACATCTGGATAAATCTTCTGTAGCAGTCATAAGCCCAACGAGCATTGCCGGACTTCTTTGCCATAACCTCAACAACGTCCTCATTCAGACCAAGGTTGAGAATGGTATCCATCATACCGGGCATGGATGCGCGTGCACCGGAACGAACGGAAACGAGCAGGGGGTTTTCAAGATCACCGAACTTTTTGCCGGTTACTTCTTCCATCTTTACGATGTACTCCATAATCTCTGCCATAATTCCGTCGTTGATCTGTCTGCCGTCCTCGTAGTACTGAGTACAAGCCTCGGTAGAAATGGTGAAGCCCTGAGGAACAGGGAGACCGATCTTGGTCATTTCAGCAAGGTTTGCGCCTTTGCCGCCGAGCAGCTCACGCATGCTTGCGTCGCCTTCGGAAAACAGGTAGCAATACTTCTTTGCCATGTTTTGTAATCCTCCATATATAAAATATATTTTTGACAATGTGACCCGTGGGCACAACAAAAAGCCGTTTTCACGCCTCCGTGCTCACAGTACGGTATATTATAACATATTTTTTCCCATTTTTCCATAGGTTCGACACAGAAACCATTCAAAAGAGTGTAAACATTTTGTGAACAAGCGAATTATCCTACAAAAAGTGTTTGACAGAAGCCCAAACTTATTGTATAATATTATGGTTATGAAAACAAACCTATGCGGCGGATCCTCTATGGGATCGGGCGCGTTTTGTATTGTCGGAATCCATCGCAGAAAAGGAATCTTATCATGGCTGATATTTTTGATCTCTTCAAACAGATCGCAAAAAAAGAAGACTCCCCCAAGGAGCCCATCTCATGGCTGATCGTGGGGCTTGGAAACCCGGGGGAAAAATACCGCATGACGCGCCACAACGCGGGCTTTCTCACGCTGGACTATATCGCAGAGGCGTGGGGCGCGCGGATAGACCGTGCCAAATTTCACGCGCTGTGCGGAGAGGCAACGGTGGGCGCTCGCCGTGTGCTACTGATGAAGCCGCAAACCTTTATGAACAACTCGGGACTTGCCGTGCAGGAGGCTGCCGCTTTTTATAAGATCGCTCCCGATCATATCTTGGTGATCTCAGACGACATTGCGCAAGCACCCGGCAAGATGCGTGTTCGCCGCAAAGGCAGCGCGGGCGGACAAAAGGGGCTCAATGATATCATTGTTTGCATGGGAACCGATGCTATCCCACGTTTGCGCATGGGAGTTGGTGCCAAGCCGCATCCCGATTTTGAGCTTGCCGATTGGGTGCTCTCGGAGTTTGGAAAGGACGACCGCGAGAATTTCTTTTCCACCTTCCCCACCGCAAAGGAGGGGGTTGAACACATCCTTTCGGGCGACTTTGACGGTGCGATGCAGATCTGTAATTCTTTTACCCCCGAGGAAAGGTAATCCTATTTTATGAGTATTTTAACCGAATCGATCCGTCGGGACAGCGAATACAAACAGCTTTTACGTACGCTTGAAAACGACTTTCGCCTGAGTCCCCTGCCGATCCTCGCCTCGGGACTTTGCGACGGAGCGGCGGATGCGTTTCTGATCTCCTTGCTCGAGGATTCACAGTCCTACCGCGGCGGCACAGTGCTTTTGCTCTGCCCGGAGGAAAAGGACTGTGTCCGTGTCTCGGGGATGCTGGAGCGTTACGGAATCCGCGCGGCGTTCTATATGGCGCGAGACCTCACCTTTTATAATATTACAGCCTCCCATGAGTATGAGCATGAGAGGCTACGTGTGCTGTCGGGGCTGATCGCGGGCGACTACGATGTGGTGATCACCACCCCCGATGCCGCACTCGGCTACACCGTTCCGCCTCAAAAGCTCAAAGACAACCTCATCACAGTGGTCGAAACCGACACTTTGGATCCAAAATCTTTTGCAAAGCATTTGGTGGGAGCGGGCTATGTACGGGTCGATCTCGTTGACAGTCCGGGGCAGTTTGCGCTTCGCGGCGGCATCGTGGATGTCTATCCTCCCTACGGCAATTTTTCGGATCTTGACGGCGACACTAAAAGCGGTTCTCACGCTTTGCGAATCGAGTTGTTCGGTGATGAGATCGACCGCATGGGGCTGTTTGATCCCGACACACAACGCATGACGCAGTCGGTTTCTCTCGCAAGCTTTCCGCCCGCACGTGAGCTTCTCCCCGACGGAGACACACTGGATCGGTTAAAAAAAGCAGTCTCCGCGCAGTTCCGTTCGGCAAAGGACGAGCGCGTATCCGAGGAGCTGATCAAGGAGAGTGCCGCTATCGACCGCGCAAAAAACGGCGAGGGTGAGATCTCCTTTCTTGATAAATATATCACATTGGTCTATCCCGAAAGATGCTGTCTCCTCGATTATTTTGAGGGC
>JAFTXB010000217.1 GCA_017461825.1 Clostridia bacterium | reverse complement strand
TACCTTGTCGAAAAACAACCCTTTCGTCACGCTGCGCGTGCCACCTCCCCTTGCACAGGGGAGGCTTTTAAAGAATCACTTGCTACCAAAATGGCTACCTTTTTAAAGGGCAAAGGTATTTTTAGGCTCCCCTGTGCAAGGTAGCGTAGCGGCACGAGGGGAATGAATGACACCACGGTGTGGTGTCAGAACCCGAGCGTGACCGAGCCGTAGCGAGACGCTGTCAGCGTAGCTGACTGAGGGGTTGTTTCGTTTTTTACTTTTACAAACGGCTATTTGCGTATATTTACCAATTGTAAAATTCAAAAGAATCAATATTTATAACACTTTTCGGATTATTACAATTTCAATTTTTTTTTTACTTTTAAATGACTACCCATGCCAAAGCGATTCTAACCTTAACAAACCGCCTTACGAACGAAAAACGTACAAACCCGCGTCTTTTTGTGGCGTTTGGCACTCGGAACAGTTCATCTGAGCGAGGAAAGCTATCGGTAACCGTTCGTAGATCCCGTCGTCATTTCGCTTCGCTCCATTCCTCGGTTTTGCTCCGCTCGGCAAGCCTCGCCTACGCAAAACTTCGACTACGGGCTACGCCCTCCGCTCAGGATGACACGCTGGAGTTTCGTTTTGTACTTCGGGTATTTCACAGTCGGGGGTGGCGGCAGTCTCCGCGCCTTCCTCGGCTACGGCTGACTCTTCCTGCGCTACTTTTTCTTCTGTTTCCTCGGCAAGGATCGCTTCTTCGGCGGCAAATTCCATCAGAAGCTCTTCGGATTTTTCGGAGAACAGATTGTGCTTTTGTGCCAGCTCATAGGTGTCAAGCCCAAAGCGCTCGTAGGTGTTCAAAGCCCCCGTTCCGCCTTCCACGGCGGTTGCGTGTCGGCGCAACGCCAAGCGTTTTTGCATCTTTGCAAACACGGTTTCCGCAGGCGGCTGTTCTTCTCCCGCAAGTTCGGGCATGTAATAGTCCTCGGTGGCGGTCGAAAGTCCTTTCTTTTTCAAACGGCTGTCCAAAAAATCGCTTGTCAGCTCGAGCACCGTGGCAAACAGCGGAACGCCCAGCACCATGCCTGCCAAGCCCCAAAGCGAGCCGAGCGTGGTAATGGCGATCATAACACAAAGCGAACTGACACCTGTATTTTCTCCCAAAATTTTCGGAGCCAAAATGTTGCCGTCGATCTGCTGGATCACCAGGATGCAAAGGATAAAGGGAATGACCTTTGTGGGATCGGTCAAAAGGATGATCACCGCCGAGGGGATCACGCCGATAAAGGGACCTATCACGGGTACGATATCGGTAATGGCAACGATCACGGCGATCAGCACGGCGTAGGGAATTCCCAAAAGCGATATGGAAATATAGACCAAAATGCCCACCATGCAGGAATCAAGGATCTTACCCTTGAGAAATCCGCCAAAGGACTTGTCGGCGGTGGTGCATATTTTGGTAATGCCCGCGTTGACGCTTTCACTGAAAAACGCGCGTCTCCAGCGCATGATCTGCGCGTAGCGTTTTTCTTTGGTATTGAGCAGATAAAGCGAGATAAACAAACCAAAGAGCACGTCTCCGATCAGATCAACAATACCCTCGGCGATGGAAATGATCGACCCAATGGTTTCGGCGTTGAGAAACTGCATCAGCATTTCGCTGTCGATCTCGACCGAGTGAAACAGCTTTGAGATCGCTTCGCTGATGGCTTCGGGATGCAAAGGCGGGATCATTCCCGCGCCGTTTTCTTTTGTCGGCAGCATGTTGTTGATCTTGGTGATCAAACCGTTGACCGTGCCGACTGTTTGTTGGAGAAAATCGTTTGAATTATCGATAAACTCCGTGATGCTGCTCACGAGCTGGGGAACGATCAACATGATCAAAACCCCGATAATGGCAAACAGTGTCAGGTAGGTAAAGATCAGGGAAATGGTACGGCGCAGACCGTGGGGCTGGATCTTTGCGAACATTTTGCGCTCGTAAAAGCGGAAAAAGGGATTGCAGAGATAGGCAAGAACAAGACCGATCAGCACGGGGCGGAGCAGGGACAGCACCGCAGATATCCACTTATTGAAATATCCGATGTTGCTGATCAGCAAAAGCACCAGAAAGAGGACGGCGTACACAGAAATGGCAATGACCATCTTTTTTCTTTGGGTGGTAGCGGATTGTTCCATAGTCGTCTCCTTTCTGTTATTGACCGTCGGTCACGGCACCCGAGGCGTTGCGGTGTTCCTGCACCAGCAGGGTTGCCGCAGTCTCCGCGTCATGGGCGGCATCCTCGGCTGCAAAGCGAGCCTGACCCTCGTCGGAGAGCTCGTTTACAATGTGATATTTATGTGCCATTCGGTAGCACCACATCAAATAGCGCTCTTTTCGTGTCAGCGCCTCGCCGCGGTTCAGCTTTTTTTCAATGCGAAGCGCATGGCGCTCAAGCCTTTGCACGATTTTATCGGTTGTGGAATACACATTTTTTTCAGGGTCAACCACCGTGTCGCCCGCATAGTAGTTTTCAAGTCCCGAGGGCATACCCTTTTTTTGCAGTTTTTCAACGGCAAGCTCATCCACCAGCTCCAAAACGGTTGCAAACAGCGGTACGCCGAGGATCATTCCAACAAGCCCCCACAGGCTTCCCATTGTGGCAATGGCGATCACCACGCAAAGCGAGCTGACACCCGTGTTGTTGCCGAGGATCTTGGGGCCGATGACGTTGCCGTCGAGCTGTTGAATGACCACGATGATGATGAGAACAGGGATCACTTTGGCGGGGTCGGTGAGCAACAGAATGAACGAAGTGGGGATAGCGCCGAGGATCGGACCGATAATGGGAACGATATTGGTAACTCCCACAAAAGCGGCGATCAAAAGGGCATACGGAATTTGGAAAATCGAAATGATCACATAAGTCAACACACCAATGATCAGCGAATCGAGGAGCTTGCCCTCAATAAATCCGCCAAACGAGCGGTCGGCAACTCTGCAAAAATCGGTGATCTTTTGATTGACGGCATTGCCAAACAGCGCGCGGCGGAGCTTCATCACCTGCGCGTAGCGTTTTTCCTTGGTGCTGAGCAGGTAAAGGGAGATGAAAAATCCAAACAGCGTGTCTGCCAACAAAGAAAACGCGTTGCCGAGGACAACGGTGATCGGCTTAACATTAAATTTGGAAAGTGATCCCAAAAGCTGGGGAATGTCGGTTCCAAACCAGTCCGAAACGGTTTGCCGCATGGTTTGCTCGTTGAGATAGGCAAAGAAATGCGGTCTGTCGGTAAAGCTGCCAATAAAGCCGTTGATGCTTTCTACAAGTTTGTTATACTGTGCGATTGCCGACGAAACGTGGCGGTCGTATTCCTTTGCAAAATCAACAATGCTTTCGATCAGCTGGGGAACGATCAAAAGCAAAACGAGTGCGATGATCAAAAGCAGGGTCAAATAGGTCAAGATCAGCGACACCGTGCGTCTGACCCCCTGCGGGCGAAGATTGAGCAGCAGCCGTCTTTCATAAAAGCGGACCATGGGATTGCACAGATAAGCGACCGCGAGACCGATGAGGATCGGGCGAAGCAAGCGCAAAACGCCGGCAAGCCAGCTGTTTACCGCATCAAGATTGATGATCAGCAAAATGCCTATGACAAGCAGGGAATATATGACTATGCCGCGTATGAAGAGCTTGCGGCTGCGGTTTCTTTCTCCCGAGTTCATTTATGTCCTCCATAAAATAACACTATAATATATATTTTATACTATTTTAGGGCGTTCGTCAAGAGAGTTTACAACATTTTAAATTTCTTTACACGGAATTCTTGCAAATCGTGCAAAAGTATGATACAATAAAAGGGAAAAATCGGCGTAGTGACGGCATCCCGAGCCCACGCGCACGCCAAAAAAAGCAAAAGCGAGGAACGACTATGAAAATCGAACGCGCAAACGCAAAGATCAATTTATATCTGGACGTGGTAGGACGGCTTGAAAACGGCTATCACGAAATTGTCAGTCTGATGCAAACCGTGTCACTCTGCGATATCGTTACGGTCGACTATCTGCCTGCCGAGCAGACCGCGATCCTGCTCAACGCCTCGGGCAACGATGCCATGCCCACCGACCGCCGCAATCTTGCATGGCGCGCGGCAGAAAAATTTCTGATCGCGTCGGGGCGTCGGGGTGAAGTGCGCATCACCATCGAAAAGCATATCCCCATGGCGGCAGGGCTTGCCGGCGGCAGCTCCGACGCGGCGGCTGTCCTGCGCGCCTTAAACGCTCTTTGCGGCAAGCCCTTGACACAGGATGCGCTCTGTGCGATCGGTGCGACATTGGGCGCGGATATTCCGTTTTGCATTGTAGGCGGCGGCTCCATGGTGACCGGTATCGGCGAAACACTGGAACCAACCGATCCCATGCCGCAATGCCACCTTGTTGTGGCTTGTATGGGAGAGGGAGTATCGACCCCGTGGGCATACGGAAAGCTCGACGAACAGTACGGATTTTTTGCAAACGCTGTGCAAAACGACGCCCCCGCGCGTGAAATTCTCGCTCTGATGAAGCGTGACGGCGTTGTATCGGCATGCCCCAAATTTTTCAATCTGTTTGAAGAAGTTGTGCCCAAAGTACAGCCCTATGTGGATCAGCTGAAGTCGGTCATGCTTCAAAACAAAGCGGTGCGCGCTATGATGAGCGGAAGCGGCCCCTCGGTGTTTGGTGTGTTTGAAACCGCCGCCGATGCCGACCTCGCCTGCACTGCCCTCCGCAAATTCGGCGCAACCGCCTTTGTCTGCCACCCCACCAAAGCATATTTTTAAAAGACGCGTTTTTGGGGAAACTTTTGAAAAAGTTTCCCCAAACCCCTTCAAAACTTTCAAAAAAGGGTTGTTGGATCGGGGGGGGGGAAGTCTCTGCGCCGTTCCGTATTTGGGGGGATTTTGTAGTTTGTGCGCCTACAGTAGAATCTGCCAATAGCGGTCAGGGGCCACCGAGACCCTGCCCGCTCACTGTGTCATCCTGAGCGGAGCAAACACCACGGTGCGGTGTTTGCGTAGTCGAACCCGACCCAAGGGAGGGCGGCATTGCGCAGCACTGACGGGATCTTGTTCATTGCTTCGTTTTTTCTATAATAGTTACTTTTCCTTTCATTCTCACGGGATGATACTCGGAATGGGGAAAAGGCTTTCGATTACCGTTTATAGATCCCATCGTCATTTCGCGCGCCTTTGGCTTGCTCCATTCCTCGGTTTTGCTCCGCTCGGCAAGCCTCGACTACGCAAAACTTCGC
>JAFTXB010000216.1 GCA_017461825.1 Clostridia bacterium | reverse complement strand
TGTGCTTCGGCCCTACGGTCTACTGCCTCGAGCGCATCGACAACCCGTATGAGCTCAATGCCCTGACGGTTGACACAAATGCCGAGATCGAAGTCACCGAGCGCGACGGTATGCTTGAACTGATCGCGCAAGGCTTTGCCGACAATGAAATGACCGAGCTTTACGCACCCGTGGGCGACGATCGTACCCCCGTTCGCCTCTGCTACCGCCCCTACCGCACCTTTGCAAACCGCGGCGAGAGCGATATGCTCGTTTGGGTGAGAAAATCATAAACAGAAAACAGAGATCCCCCGACAGACCTTTGAAAATCTGTCGGGGGATCTTCTTACGGATCAATTTTTTCGTTTACTGCGCGTTTTTGGAAATAATGCCCTTGGCGCGCGAAAGTGCGTCGTCAATATTCGCGGCAAATTTTTCTTCGCCAAGCTTTGCCAAGAAGCCCGATCGCTTCATCACCGACATGGGTTGCTTGTTGACGTGCGAGAGGATCAGCGCAACACCCTTTTCCTCGCACCGCGCGCAAAGCGCTTCAAACTGCTTCATTGCCGTTGCGTCAAGCGATGGCACGTTGCGCATCCGAACGATGAGCACGCGGTCGTCCTCGCCCACCGCAAACTGTTGGAACTTATCGGCATCGGCGAAAAACAGCGGGCCGTTAATCTCATACACCTGCACGCCTGCGGGAATGACCTTGTCGCGCTCGGATTCGTCCGCCGCTTCACTCCAATGGCGCACCTCGGTGACGTCCGAAACGATTTTGATGAAGAGGATCGCCGCCAGAACCAGTCCCACGGCAATTGCCACCACCAGGTCAAACGCCACGGTGAGAACGAAGGTGACAACCAGCACCAGAATGTCGCACAGCGGTGCCGATTTGCAGATCTTGACAAAATGCCGCCACTCACTCATGTTATACGCCACCATAAAGAGGATCGCCGCAATGATAGGCATGGGGATCATCTTGGCAAGCGGCATGAGCACCAGCAAAAAGAGCAGGAGCACCACGGCGTGCACGATCCCCGCAATGGGGCTTCGTCCGCCGTTTTTAACGTTTGCCGCCGTCCGCGCGATGGCACCCGTTGCGGGAATACCGCCAAACAGACCAGAGCAGATGTTTCCAACGCCCTGCGCGATCAGCTCGGTGTTGGAATTGTGCTTGTCGCCGATCATGCCGTCGGACACCACGCAGGACAACAGCGATTCGATGGCGGCAAGAATGGCAATGGTAAAGGCGCTGGGCAGAACCGCTTTTACGGTTGCGAAATCAAATTTTGGAATAGCGGGCATGGGAAAGGCTGCCGAGAGATCGGGATAGAGCGTGCCGATGGTGTTGACCTTGAGCGGCGTGAACTGCACCAGCAGAATTCCAACCACAACGGCGATGATGGAGGGCGGGATCTTAGCGCAGATCTTTGAGAATGCACCGAGCTTCATCTTCCCCAGCATCGGCCACAAGATGAGAATGGCAAGCCCGATACCGCCCACGATAAGGGCGTGGAGATTGAGCGTACCAAAATTTTCGATCACGTTCTCCACCTTTTCCAAGGTCTCGATGTTGGGTGTTCCGGGGGCGTAGGTCAGTCCCAAAAAGTCCTTGATCTGCCCGACCAAAATGGTAATGGCAATGCCCGCCGTAAAGCCCGTGGTGATGGTCATGGGGATGTATTTGATAAGCGCTCCGAAATGGAACACGCCCATCAGAATGAGCAGAATGCCCGCCATAACGGTGGCAACGATCAGCCCCGAGATACCGTGCGTGACAACGATGCCCGCAACGATGGTGGCAAACGCCGCCGTGGGACCTGAAATGTTGACGCTGCTGCCGCCAAAGAGCGCAATGGCAAAGCCCGCAACAATGGCGGTGTAAAGTCCCTGCTCGGGAGAGACACCCGAGGCGATTGCCAAGGCAATGGAAAGAGGCAGGGCGATGATGGCAACGATGATGCCCGCAACGAGGTCATTTGCAAGCTTTTTTCCGTTGTAATTTTTAAGAGTGGTTAACAGCTTCGGTTGAAAGGTCTTCATTGTCTTTTTTATATCTCCTTTGTTTTTTGTCAGAAAACTTTTTAAAAAAAGTTTTCCGACACCTTTCAAAAACTTCCTAAAAAAATATTTTATGGATTTTTTAATTGATTCTCTTTTTTTATTTTTACGAATTCAGCATCCCGTACAAAACGTCGGAAAGCGCGGTAAACTGCGCGATGTCAAGCTTTTCGCCGCGGATGTCTGCTCTATGACCGCAAAGGGCGATCGCCTCGTTGATCTGCTCGCGCGAAAGCTCGGAAAAGCCTGTCCCAAGCACGTTCGCAAGCGTCTTTCTACGCTGTCCGAACGCCGCCTTGATGGTGCGGAACAAGAGCTTTTCATCCTTGGGGCGGCAGGGCTTTTCGTGATAGAGCCTGATGCGGATGACCGTGGAATTGACCTTCGGTGCGGGCACAAAGCGGTCGGCAGGCACGGTAAAGAGCTTTTCCGCCTCGCCGTAGTAGGCAAGCACCGCCGTGATCGCGCCGTAATCCTTGCTCCCCGCCACGGCACATAGCCTGTCGGCAACCTCGGCTTGGATCATGACCGTGATGTATTCAAACGGCAGCCCCGATTCGAAGAGCTTCATGAGAATCGGCGTGGTGATATAATACGGCAGGTTTGCGCACACCGAAACCGAGCCCTTTTCAAAATAGGGCCTCAGCAGTGCCTCCAAATCGGTCTGCATCACGTCCTCGTTGATCACGCGCACGTTATCAAACTCGCCCAAAGTATATTGCAAAACGGGGATCAGCCCGCGGTCGATCTCAAGAGAAATCACCTCGCGCCGACGCAACGCCAATTCATAGGTCAGAGTACCAATACCGGGACCAATTTCAAGAATGGTGCTGTCGGGATCGGCACAGCACTCCTCGGCAATGTCCTCCACAACCATGCGGTCGGTGAGAAAATTTTGCCCGAACTCCTTGTGAAAGGTCAGGTGAAACATTGCCATGATCTGTTTTACGGTCTTGATATCGCATAAATTCATACGGTCACGCTCCAAATCGCCCAAAGGCATTTTTTATCCCCTCTATTGTATCATATTTTGCATAAAAAATCAAGAAAATCAAGAGAATTCCAAAGAAAATTTCGTTTTTCTCTTGCAATCTCGGCGGTTTTGTTTTATAATATAGAGTGACGAAAAATGTCACGCCTTCAAGAACGTGGCAAAATCTCATATTTTTTCGATCCCACCCCGAAATCAGCCGTGGGATATACAGGAGGAAAGACATGAAAATTCTGGTTATCAACGCAGGAAGCTCGTCGCTGAAATATCAGCTGTTTGACATGGATAACGGCAACGTGCTTGCAAAGGGTATTTGCGAGAAGATCGGTATCACCCCCGAGAGCGGCAGCATCACACATAAGCGCCCCGGTGCGGAAAACTACACCAAAGAGACCCCCGTCAACGACCACGACGCGGCAATTAAACTGGTTCTCAACACCTTGACCGACAAGGAACTCGGTGTGATCTCCGACGTTTCCGAGATCTCGGCAGTCGGACACCGCTTCGTGCACGGCGGTAAGATCAAGGCCTCCAACATACTCGATGAGGAGATCCTCGCTTACATTGAATCAATCGTTCCGATCAACCCCCTGCACGGCCCCGCGTCGCTCAAGGGCGTTTACGCTTGCCGCAGAGCAATGCCCAACGTGCCTCACGTCGGTGTTTATGACAGCGCGTTCTTCGCGTCCATGCCCGAGGCATCCTACACCTACGCGATTCCCTATGAGTGGACCGAAAAGTACGGCATCCGTCGCTACGGTTTCCACGGAACCTCCCACCGCTACGTTTCTCAAAAGGCTGCAGAGATCGTCGGCAAGCCGATCGAGGACCTCAAGATCATCACCTGCCACTTGGGCTCGGGCTCGTCGGTTTCGGCAATCAAGAACGGTGTTGCGGTTGACACCTCCATGGGCTTCACTCCCCTGGACGGTCTGCCCATGGGAACCCGTTGCGGCCACATCGATCCCTCCATCGTAACCTTTATGATCGGCAAGGGCTACACCTCCGAGGAGATTGACACCATCCTGACAAAGAAATCGGGACTCATCGGTGTTTCGGGCGTATCGAGCGATGCGCGCGAGGTTTGGGCTGCCGTTGAAGAGGGCAATCACCGCGCACAGCTTGCAATGGATCTCATCGTCCACTACGCAAGAAAGCTGATCGGTAGCTACGTTGCCGAAATGAACGGCGTTGACGTGCTGGTTATCACCGCAGGCCTCGGTGAAAATGACGCCAAGGTTCGTAACGGCATTCTCACCAACCTCGACTACCTCGGCGTAAAGATCAACGAGGAGCTGAACATGAACGCACCTCGCGGCACCATGATCGACCTCACCGCAGAGGGCTCCAAGGTAAAGGTTCTGGTCATCCCCACCGACGAGGAAATGATGATCGCAAAGGATACTCAAAAGCTGGCTGACGAGTTTTACGCAAAATAATTCATGATACACGGTTCCCCAACGGCGTTGCTTACTCCGTTGGGGAATTTTTTCAAAAAATTCAACCTTTTTGTCCGAAACGGCAGTCTTTGACGGTTGTATAGGGTGAACGTTCAAATCAGGAGAGGAGTGAAGAAAATGCAAGTTCCGTTTTTCACCGATGCGGCTTGTGACATGGCTTTGTGTCGGATCGCCTCGGGCGATCACGAGGCTTTGACCGTGATCTACAAAAAGCTCGGCAGACAGATCTATCTGCTTGCATATTCGATCCTGCAGGACACCTACGCCGCGGAAGACGTCATGCAGGAAACCTTTGTCCGCTTGCTCGCAAGCGCCAACAGCTATCAACCGCAAACCAATGCCCGAGCATACGTTTTAAAGATCACGCGCAATCTGGCATTGAACGCCCTGCAAAAGCGGCGGCGCGAAGTGATGTGCGAAAGCCCCATTGACGAAAACACCGCCGATGAAGCCGAGGCAAAGCCTCTTTCGGCGCTTGAATCGCTCTCGCTTCTCTCCGAAGAGGAGCGGCAGATCGTGGTGCTCAAGCTGGACGGCGGACAAACGCACAGACAGATCGCATCCCTCATCGGCATTTCCACCGCCGCCTGCGAGAAGCGCTACAGACGTGCCTTGGAAAAGCTGAAGCAATACTACCGCGAGTGATGCGAAACGCATTGAAATCAGAAAGGAAGAATTTATGAACATCAAACGAAAACTCAAAAAAGAATTGCATGCCATGAACATTCCCTCATCGGAGCGCGTCCTTCCCATACAAGCAACGTGCGAGGCATCCAAAAAGGAACATCACACCGCTCGCCGTCCGCTGGGTGTCATGCTGTCGGCGGCGGTACTTGCGATCGCTTTGATCGTTGGCGCTGTGGCGGCGATCCCCGAGATCGTCAACTATCTTAACGCACGGCAGATCACCGACCTCCCCTATGGGCTGACCTCTGTTCCCGAAGGCTTTGTTGGCATCTACGACCTTGACGACCTCGATCTTCTCCGCGCCCCCGCGCACAGCGAAACCGATTTTATCCTCATGAACGACATTGATATTCCCGAAACGGCTTATGAGGCAGGCGGGCGCTATGAAAGCGGCTTTTCTCCGCTTGGAAATTACGCAGACGG
>JAFTXB010000215.1 GCA_017461825.1 Clostridia bacterium | reverse complement strand
TCCAAAAGGCAGATTTGCACCGTTCTGGGTCTTGGGCGCCGCCGCAGTCATCTGTTTGCTCATTTGTTGGAACCCCGGTGATCATATACGTGGCGTCTTTTTAGGAAATGCAAACCTTATTTTAGCAGGCTTTATATTGCTTGATATGGCACTGTTTGCCATTGGTGTCGGTTTGGGTTGGTTGGTTTTTGCCATCTGCAAAAAATATAAAAACACAAAAACTTAATCATATCCCCGCCCTTATGTTCCTTGCTCCAACAACAATTCCCTGAACGAAAGGAGATAACCATGAACTCCAAAAAAGAGACCGCATTGAAAGTTATAAAAGGGTGTAAATATTCTATTTTTCCTTTCTATATAATAGGCTACCTGATCTTTTTGGGGATTGTTTGGGTAAACTCCACATCATGGGTTGAGCTTGGCTTATTCATAGTGGGATTAACCGTGCTGTTTACACTATCTCTTCCTATGGGACTGTTCGGCGCACTGTTATGGACACAGTATATTCTCGAAGGATACGTTAAGGGTACTGCAAAAATCGTTCGCTGTGTGATCTCATTTCTGTTTTCGGCGGTCGGGATCCTCTATACGGTCGGCTGGATCATGTATATGACCGATGGCTGGGATTTTGCCATTGCAACAAAATATATGCCGACAATCCGCTGGCTGTTCGAAAATTCTCACGCACCTGTTATAGCCGTTGATGTGCTCCTCTTGTTGGTCTATCCGACCATCCTTTTCCTTGAAGCGCGCTATCGCAAACAACAGCGAAACACACTTTTGAGTGATTAATCCCCCCTCCCCCGCATTTTTCAAAAGGAGATCAATATGAACCCACAAAAAGAGACCGCATTAAAAAACATAAAAAAGGCAAAATACGGTGCTATACCGCTTTATATCCTTTTGGTCATGCTCTATTTTATAATTGGACTAAAAGAATCCTCTTTAGGATGGGTTTTGCTTGGGCTTGGCATTGGATTGTTGTGGTCTGCTGTACTTCCATTGACACTGTTTACAGGATTATTGTGGGTGCAGTATATTCTTGAAGGATATGTGAAAGGTTTCTTTAAGTGGGTACGTTGCGCAGGAATGCTGCTTGCTTCTTTGGTTGGCTTTTTATATTCTTGCGGATGGTATTTTTACGCATTCAAAAGATTTTATTTCAGTACCGGAAAAACAGTTCACATAAACAGACTATTTGAAGGTTACGAAGTCGCGGTTTGGGTTGCTATACTGTATTGTTTGATCTATCCGATTCTGCTTTATATCGAATCGCGCTTTAGAAAAGAACACCGCTTTCGCGAACAATACGCCGATCTTATCAATCGTTAATCCCCCCTCCCCCACCCACGGGCGGGGGATTTTTTACCGTGTTGATGCGTTTATGCGCTCCCCCTCTTGACAAATCGGCAAAAATAGATTATAATAATTCTGTACAATAAATTGCGAAAAGGAAACAAATGTATGAAAGCAGTTATTACGGTTACAGGTAAGGATACGGTGGGCATTATTGCCGACGTGGCAGGCGTTTGCGCGAAAAACGGCGCCAATATCCTTGATATTACACAAAGCGTCCTCTCGGAATATTTCGCTATGATCATGCTCGCCGACATCAATGAGCTAAAGGTCGATTTTTCGGATTTCGTTGACGCGCTGGAGCTTTTGGGCAAGCAAAAGGGCCTTGTGATCCACGCCATGCACGAGGACATTTTTAACACCATGCACCACATTTAAGGAGCTTTTGCGATGATCAATACACAGGATGTTCTTGAAACAATCAACATGATACGCGAGGAATGCCTTGACATTCGCACCATCACCATGGGAATTTCCCTGTGGGATTGCGTCTCCGAGGATACCGACCGTCTCTGCACCAAAATTTACGATAAAATTACAAAAAAAGCCGAGCATCTGGTGAAAACAGGTGCCGACATTGAAAAAATGTATGGAATCCCGATCGTCAACAAGCGCGTTTCGGTCACTCCCGTCTCGCTTGTCGGCGGCAATACGAGCCCCGATGGCTACATCAAAATTGCAAAAACCCTGCAACGCGCTGCCGATACGCTGGGAATCAACTTTATTGGCGGCTTTTCGGCACTCGTGCAAAAAGGCATGACCGTTGGCGCGCAAAACATGATATCGGTGATCCCCGAAGCCCTGACCGAAACGCAAAACGTTTGCTCGTCGGTCAACGTTGCCTCCACCAAAGCGGGCATCAACATGGATGCGATCGCCCTGATGGGCTCGGCTATCAAGCGCGCGGCATACCTCACGCGCGACAACAATTCGATCGCCTGCGCAAAGCTGGTGGTGTTTGCAAACGTTCCCGAGGACAACCCCTTTATGGCGGGGGCGTTCTGCGGAATCGGTGAACCCGAAACGGCAATTAACGTGGGTGTATCCGGCCCCGGTGTGGTTGCGTCCGCCATTCGCCGCGCGGGTGACTGCGACCTTTCCGAGCTTGCCGACGTGATCAAAAAAACCGCGTTTAAGATCACACGTGTTGGACAATTGGTGGCAAACGAGGCCGCAAAACGCTTGGACACGCCCTTTGGAATTGTCGATCTCTCTCTTGCTCCCACGCCCGCTGTGGGCGACTCGGTGGCTTACATCCTTGAAGAAATGGGCTTGGAATCCTGCGGTGCGCACGGCACCACAGCGGCACTTGCCATGCTCAACGACGCCGTGAAAAAGGGCGGCGTGATGGCATCGTCTCACGTAGGCGGACTTTCGGGCGCGTTTATCCCCGTTTCCGAGGATGCGGGCATGATTGCGGCGGCAGAGCGCGGCGCACTGACCCTTGAAAAGCTCGAAGCCATGACAGCCGTTTGCTCGGTGGGGCTTGATATGATCGCCATCCCCGGAGACACGCCCGAAGAGGTGATCGACGGTATCATTGCCGACGAAATCGCCATTGGCGTGGTCAACACCAAGACCACGGCGGTGCGTCTGATCCCCGCCTACGGCAAAAAGGCAGGCGAATCGGTCGAGTTTGGCGGACTGCTCGGCACAGCCCCCATCATGGATCTCAACACCTACTCCCCCGCGCGCTTTATCCGCCGCGGCGGCAGAATCCCCGCTCCGATCCATAGTTTGAAGAATTGATTTTTTGGGAATTGCGGGGGAGCTTTTTTGAAAAAAAGCTCCCCCGCACCCCCGAAAAAACTTTTTTAAAAAGGGGTTTGAATGATTTTTATAGTTTGTACGCTCGCCTATTACAGGCGGGCATTTTTTTGTAGGGGAGGGGTAGCGAAGCGACACGAGCGTAATGAATGACATCACAGCGTGATGTCAGAACGCGAGTGTGACCGAGCCGCAGCGAGAATTGCTCCTCCCGAAAACGATTGTATTTCTTCGGCACTTGCGGAAAACGTACCTATTTGTAGGGGCGCGCATTGGCGTCCGAAAACAAATGTATATCACTGAACAAACGGACGACCAAACACGCAAACGCAGTCGCTCCTACAAAATGAAATCACAAATAGTAGGGGCGCGCATTGCGCGTCCGCATCGAAACGCTTATCTCCGCAAAAACAGCCGCCTCGGCTTTTTAATATAATACGAACATCAATACAATTTTTTCGGTGTATCGATCATTCCCGCAAGGTAATCCAGCGAAACATTGTAATACTTTGCCAGCGTAACAAAATGGTGCATCGGCAGTTCACGTTTTCCGCTTTCGTAGAGCTGATATTGTTGTCTTGTAATATTCAGAATCAGTGCGATTTCCTCCTGCTTTTTGTCATGATCCTCTCTCATATCCCTCAGCCTTTGATACGTATACATCATCTTGCTCCGTTCCGAGGCAAAAAATCAACCTCTTTTTGTTTGTTTCTACAATTATACCACGGCATTCAAATAAATGCTTGACAAGCATTCGAATGAATGCTATAATATATTTGCAAGCTTCGATTGTCGCCTATACATACAATCAAAAAACACCACCTGTCCTGCAAATTTGCAAGACGTGTGGTGTTTTAAATTTTGATCCGGCTTAAAATATGTGCACATCCCCCTTTTTATAAAAAGTTCTTGATGGGGGTTTGGGGGAAACTTCTTTCAAGAAGTTTCCCCCAAAAAACAACTATTCTTTTACTTTGGTGCGAAAACAGTAATGAGGTTGTCGGCAAACTGCACGATATCGGGCAGGAACCAGCAAATGAGAGCGGCAACCTCCGCGGTAATGCCGACCATCACCAACACGGGCATCCAGCCGGAGCCCTTGTTATCAAACCGCACCTGCGCGCGAAGGCGCAGATCTTCGGGAATGTAGAAAT
>JAFTXB010000214.1 GCA_017461825.1 Clostridia bacterium | reverse complement strand
TTTTGGGGGGGAGCAACCTTTTCGTAAAATGTTTCCTCCCCCGCCTCCCTCCTCCAAAACGTTTGAAGATTTTTGGGTTTTGTGGGGGGATTTTTTTATTCGTGCGCTCGCCGTTTGGCGGCATTTTTTGTAGGGAACGGTGCCCACAACGTCCCGATAACGAACACATACCGCTATACAATACAGCTTTTATACAACGTGACGGGACGTCGAGGCGCCGTCCCCTACAAACCTCGCAGCCGTCTTTTTATTACCAAAACAGCCGCACCCGAAAGTGCGGCTGAAAAAAGTAAGGTTATTCAATTTCTTCAAGCGGAACAAGATACTCACATAAAAACCATAAACAGAGCATCAGTATAATCCAAATTAAAAGCGGCACCTCAAATAGATAGTTTTTCACCGCAAACGCAATACCGCCAACTAAAACACCAATTGCAATCTTCATAAAAATGGACAGCACAATGTTTACCGAGAAGCTTTTTCCGCAATACCGACATGTAACAGCCAGATTATAACGATGACCTATTTTTCGAAAAGCCGGAATCCCATGCTTTTTACAAGAGGGGCATTTACTATATTTTATTTTTTCAAAATTCATATGCTCCTCCCATATATCTTTACTTTTTTAACCAAACCTTACTGTAACAACGTAATACCCCATATTATCGGGTGAAATATCACACTGCGTAAAGCCTTCCGGCACTTTTATCGCATCGGGTGAGAGGCGGGCAAAGCGGTATTCACCGCAGACGTACCAAGTGCCGACCTCGAGGGTGTCGAGGTATTCTTCCAGCGTCAGCCCATGCTCCATGATGAGCTTTGCGTGGGGCTGACCGACATATCGGATGTGCCACGGCTCATAGTCGATGCCCGTAAGATCCTCTTTCCCCTTCGGATAGCGCAGGATAAAGCCGTACTCGCCGCAAATTTCGTTGACCATTCTGCCCGCGGGTGATCGCAAAAAGTTAATGCCGCCGCAATAAGGGGCGTAAACATCAAGTGCCAAGCCTGCCTCGTGTTCACTACATCCCACCTGTGCCGCCGTGGTGTTTCCCTCCTGCGTAAGGATCGCCGCCTGCTCCTCGGGCGTGCGGTAGTCACTTGCCACGTAGATGCGCACGTCGGTCTTTGCCTGGACGTCATCGCGCAGAGAGATGTACGGATCAAGCATCAAGGGGTGCATCTTCGCGCCGTTGTACTCAACCAGCGTGGCTTCGTACCCCTTTGGCAACGGGTGCGACGCATTGACCAGCAACAGATTGTTTGAAAGCGTCACGCGCCCGTCCGCCAACAGCTCGTCCAGCGTCCAATCCTCCGTCGCGCCATCGGCAATTTCAAGCTTCAACTCGGGCGTGATCCGCATTGCCGAAACGACGGGATACCACCACTCTCCATGCAGATAAACCACCGCCGCTGCCGTCAGCAAAACGATAGCAGCCAGAATGATCAGCAGGATGCGGTATCTTTTTTTAATTTTCATACCGCAAAGCCCCCGTCCACACCGAGGCATTGCCCCGTGATAAAGGATGCGGCATCCGAGCAAAAGAACAGCACCGCCGCCGCAACGTCAGCAGGTGAACCCATACGGCAAAGCGGCGTTTCATCGCAAAGAGCACAGCGTGTTTCGTCATCCAAAGCAGCGTTCATTTCGGTGTCGATCAGCCCGGGCTCAATACAATTGACCGTAATGCCCGACGGCCCCAGCTCCTTGGCAAGCGCCATGGTCATGCCGCGCAGCCCCGCCTTTGCCGCCGAATAATGCACCTCGCACGACGCGCCGATCTTGCCCCACATCGAACCGATATTGACGATAAATCCCTTTTGCTGTGCTACCATCAGGCGCGACACCTCACGGCTGACGTAAAACGCGCCCGAGAGATTTGTGTCGATCATCCGTCTCCAATCGCCGTCGGTGAGGTCGGAAAACAGCTTGATCTGCCCCACGCCCGCATTGTTGACAAGCACATCAATGCCGCCGAGAGTCTTCGCCGCACACGCAACCGCAGTCTTTACCGTTTCGGCATCCGACACATCGGCACAGATCGCAAAAGCCCCCGTCTCACGCGCCAAAGTCTGTGCAGTCTCATGCGACGAGCGATAGAAAAAAGCCACGCGGTCGCCCCTCTCACAAAAAGCGCGTACGCAAGCCGCACCAATTCCGCGCGACCCTCCTGTAATCAAAATTCTCATGTCATAAAATCCTCTCTTATACAGATCCTATTCATCTAAAAACCAAAGTTGATCTCCGTCACAAGCAAACAGTATCTCTCCCAACAAATCGGTTCGTTTCACGTCTGCGCCCACAGCTTCAAGTCTTGAAAGGACCTCCCCTGTCGGATGTCCAAAGGAATTCCCCGCGCCGCAGGAGATCACAGCATATTCCGGAGTCATAGCTTCTAAAAAGGCCTTTGAGCTCGAGGTGTTCGAGCCGTGGTGCCCTACCTTGTAGAGGTCGCAATCCAAATGTGCCTCACCAAAGCGTTTCAGCATTCTCTGTTCCTGCTCTGCCCCCGCGTCTCCCGAAAAGATCGCAACTGTCTCGCCAAAGGCAACACGCAAAACAATACTGTCCTCATTCCCACCGTCTCCAAGCGAACTATCCGGATAAAGAACCGTCAATTGCAGCTCCCCCAGCGACCAAAGCATACCCGCCTTGACAACAGCCACATCGGAGTTGCTCCGCTCGGCAGCTTGCAAAAGCAAAGTTCCCGCAACATTTTCCATCGAGCCGCCGTTGAGCCACACCTCGCGTGCAGGAAATTGCGAAAGTACACCGTCAGCACCGCCGATATGATCCTCATCGGGATGCGTAAAAACAGCCAATGCCAATTCTGTCACACCAAGTTGTTCCAACCGAAGGCATAAAAGTTGCTCGGCATCCTCCGTTCCGGCATCGATCAAAACATCTCCGTCCTTTGTCCGTATCAGCGTACAATCGCCCTGCCCCACGTCAAAAAAGTAGAACAAAACCTCCGCCTTCGGCTCTGTACGGCAGGAACATCCAAAAAGACAAAACAATGCCGCCAAAACCAAAGCCAACCACCGTCTCACAGGATCCTCCTCTCCGCTTTCAAAAGTGTACTACTCAAGATAGTGCACTTATACTATACCACATTCAAAACAATTTGTCAAGCCGTTTTTTTATATTATAACAAGAACATATCCATTTTTCAAGATTACACGCACAAAAATATAAAAAAACTGTCACGAAATATATCGAACGCTCTTGACAACCCACGTCGGATATGTTATAATAAATCATCAATATAAATCTTGCGGAGGTGTTTATCATGAAGCATATCGAAACGATTGAAACACGTAATCTGTGTGACAGCGCAAAGAACGGCGGATGCGGCGAGTGCCAGACTTCCTGCCAGTCTGCTTGCAAGACCAGCTGCGGCATTGCAAATCAGCAGTGCGAATCCAAAAAGGAAAGCAAGTAAGAAGCATTTTTTGAAAGAAGCGGCTACGTGCCGCTTTTTTCATCGTTTAAATGAAGGAAGGAAACGTTATGATACATCAATATCAACTCGGCGGCTACAACATCGTGCTTGATGTCTGCTCGGGCTCGGTACACGTGGTGGACGAGGTCGCCTACGACATCATTTCGATCTATGAGAAAACAGAAAAAGACACGGTCCTCTCTGAGATCAACGCAAAATACGCAGACCGCGAGGATATTACCCCCGAGGACATCGAGGAGTGCTATGAGCAGATCACGGATCTGAAAAATCGCGGCAAACTCTTTGCCCCCGACACCTTTGAGCCCATGGCGGGCGCCTTGAAGGAAAAAACAGCGGGTGTTGTTAAGGCGCTTTGCCTGCACATTGCCCACACCTGCAATCTCAATTGCTCCTACTGCTTTGCGTCGCAGGGCAAATACCACGGTGACAGAGCCGTGATGAGCTTTGAGGTCGGCAAGCAGGCTCTTGATTTTCTGATCGCCAATTCGGGCACGCGCCGCAACCTTGAGGTCGACTTCTTCGGCGGCGAACCCTTGATGAATTTCGACGTAGTCAAGCAGCTTGTCGCTTACGCGCGCTCAATCGAAAAGGTGCACAATAAAAACTTCCGCTTTACCCTCACCACCAACGGCGTTCTCATCGACGACGACGTGATCGATTTTGCCAACCGCGAAATGAGCAATGTGGTGCTGAGTCTGGACGGCAGAAAGGAAATCCATGACCGTTTTCGCGTCGACTATGCGGGCAACGGCAGCTGGGAGCGCATCGTTCCCAAGTTTCAAAAGCTGGTGGAAGCGCGCGGCGGCAAGGACTACTATATGCGCGGCACCTTTACCCATGCAAACCCCGATTTTCTCAAAGATATTCAACAAATGCTCGATCTCGGCTTTACGGAGCTTAGCATGGAGCCCGTGGTCTGCGCCGCAGGGGATCCGTCGGAGCTGACCGAGGAGGATCTGCCGATCGTGATGGAGCAATACGAAAAGCTTGCCGAGCTGATGCTTGAGCGCGACCGCGCGGGCAAGCCCTTTACCTTTTATCATTATATGATCGACCTCACGGGCGGCCCCTGCATCTACAAGCGCATCTCGGGCTGCGGCTCGGGAACCGAGTACATGGCAGTCACTCCTTGGGGCGATCTTTACCCCTGCCACCAGTTCGTAGGCGAGGAAAAATTCAAGCTTGGTGACGTGTACAGCGGCGTTACCAACACCGAAACGCAGTGCGAATTTGCCGCCTGCAACGTCTACGCACGCCCCGACTGCCGCAACTGCTGGGCAAGACTGTATTGCTCGGGCGGATGCGCCGCAAACGCCTACCACGCAACCGGCTCGGTCACGGGAATCTATGAATACGGTTGTAAGCTCTTCCGCAAGCGCATGGAGTGCGCCATTATGGTCGCCATCGCGCGCACCCTATCCAACAAACAGGTATGACCACCCCAATCTGCGATTTCGTACGCCGATACGCTGAGCGAGAGCCTCTGCGCCTGCATATGCCGGGACACAAGGGGCTTGGGCCGCAGGAAAATCGCCTCGACATCACCGAGATCGACGGTGCCGACAGCCTCTATGAAGCATCGGGTATCATCCGCGAGAGCGAACAAAACGCGGGGCGGCTCTTCGGTGCTGACACCTTTTATTCCACAGAAGGCTCGTCTCTTTGCATCCGCGCCATGCTCTGCCTTGCAGTTACATACGCAAAATCCGCCAAACAAAAGCCTTTGATCGCCGCAGGCAGAAACGTGCACAAAACCTTTCTGTCTGCCGCCGCCCTGTTGGACTTTGATATTCTTTGGCTAAACTCGCATGAAACCGACTCCTACCTGTCTTGTCGGATCACCGCAGAAGATCTCGAAGCACTGTTCACAACCGCCACTCCCACCGCGCTTTATCTCACCTCACCCGATTATCTCGGCAATATGCTTGATATCGGCGCGATCGCCAAGGTCTGCAAAAAACACGGTGTGCTTCTGTTGATCGACAACGCCCACGGAGCCTATCTCAAATTTCTGCCCTCCTCACGGCACCCCATCGATCTCGGAGCCGATCTCTGCTGTGATTCGGCGCACAAAACACTCCCCGTTCTAACGGGAGGCGCCTATCTTCACATTAGCAAACATGCGTCGCCATTCTTCAAGGAACACGCCAAGGATGCGCTTGCTTTATTTGGCTCTACAAGCCCTTCTTATCTCATCCTCGGGGCGCTTGATGCCGCAAACAGTTATCTGTCCGACGGCTATCCCGCACACCTTGCCGATTTCGTCAAAAAAATACAGAACTGCAAAACACACCTTACCGCGCAAGGCTATACGGTTATCGGCAATGAACCGATGAAACTCACTCTTGCCGCCAAATCCTACGGTTATACAGGAAAAGAACTGGCAGGCTTGCTTGCAATGCAAAATATCGAATGCGAATTTTCAGACCCCGATTATACCGTGCTGATGCCCACACCCGAAATTGAGGATACGGGACTTTTACATATGGAAACGGCACTTTTGGACATTCCCCAAAAAGCCCCCATTACACAAACACCACCACCTTTCGCGCCTACCGAACGAGCCCTGTCGATTCGAGAGGCAATACTTTCCCCAAGCGAAACGATCTACATCGAACAAGCCGAGGGACGTATTTTGGCAAGCGCATCGGTGGGCTGTCCCCCCGCTGTCCCTATTGCCGTCTGCGGCGAAGTACTCACTAAGGAAACGATCGCCGCATTTCGCTACTACAACATCACCCATGTTTCGGTCATCAAGACCTAAAATCCAAAAAGTTCACAAAAACTTTTCATTTTTGAGAAAATAAGTCTTGACATTGTATTTATGATATGGTATAATATTGCATTGGTACGGACAAATCGTCCGTCTCTCTACCGTGCAAAATCCAAAAACCGCACGGTCGAAAGTCCATAGGGAGGTGTAAAACATGGAAAAAGTAATCAATTCTTATGAAGGCATGTTCATCGTCAGCCTTGCAAACGGCGAAGAAGCTGCAAAGGCAACTGTGAACAAGTTCACCGGTTTGGTTTCCGCAAATGCAGAAGTCGTCCGGATCGACGAGTGGGGCAAGCGTCGTTTCGCTTATCCGATCGACGACATGAACGAGGGCTACTACACGGTAGTCACCTTCAAGAGCGAGGGTGCTTTCCCGGCAGAGCTCCAGCGTTTGATGAACATTGACGAGACAGTTCTCCGCGCAATGGTCATCCGCATGGAGTGCGAAGCAGTTGCAAAAACTGAAGAAGCTCCTGCCGAAGAAGCAACGGTTACTGCCGAAGCCGCTGAGGCTCCCGCAGACGCAGAGTAATTCTCTGCCCGCGCATTTTGAAGAAGGAGGCGTTT
>JAFTXB010000213.1 GCA_017461825.1 Clostridia bacterium | reverse complement strand
TAATCGAGTTTATATTTGGGCTGTTTTTGAGGATCTTGCAGATCAAACTCGATTTGCTGTGGTCGGGTGTCATTTTTCTATTGATGGTGAAGACGCTCGTATAGGTGAGGCTACTCATATGATAGAGGTTATCAATACGCTTCTTTCAAAATACGATGTGCCTGTTGTTACTATGGGGGACTATAATGCAGTTGCCCACGCAAGCTCCAGTAAATTCTTCTTGGAAAACAGTGGGCTTGAACGCGCTGTTTCATGGGATATAGATCACATTTATTACGGGAACGGTTTTGAAAAGGTTAATGGCGGTACGATTGAAAATGATCAAGCCAGATATGCTTCCGACCATTTTTCTATTTTCGCAGATCTAAAAGTAAAAAAAGCTTCATAATAAAATGCCCCGATTGTAGGCGCTTCACTTGCAATTGGGGCTGTTTTTAAAAAGAGGAGAAAAATGAGAATGAAAAAAAGTTTTAATATCTTTGGTGTAATGATCGATATGTCTCGCAACGCCGTGATGAGCATGGACGGTCTGAAACGCTTTTTGCCGCTTCTCAAAAAAATGGGATATAACTGCGTGATGCTCTATACCGAGGACACCTACGAGGTAGACGGCGAACCCTATTTCGGTTATATGCGCGGACGCTACACGAAAGCCGAAATGAAGGAGATCGATGCCTTTGCCACGTCTCTTGGCATCACGGTGATCCCGTGTATTCAGACTCTTGCACACCTCAACGCAACCTTCCGTTGGAAGAAGGTGCCGCTGGATTGTGACGATATTTTGCTGACCGATGACGCGCGCACCTACGAGCTGATTGATCATATGTTCGAAACTCTTTCCGAGTGCTTTGCTTCGCGCAAAATCCATATCGGTATGGACGAGGCGCATATGCTTGGGCGCGGTGCGCATCTTGACAAGCACGGCTATGAAACGGTCAACACGATCATGAAGCGTCACCTTGACCGTATTTGCAAGATTGCCGAAAAGTATCACTATGAGTTGATGCTGTGGTCGGATATGTATTTCCGTCCGTGGAACAACGGCAGATATATGATTCCAAAATGCGAAATGCCAAAGGAGATCGTGGAGTCTTTGCCCGAGTCCGTGATCCCCGTGTATTGGGATTACTACCAAAGCAAGGAATCGGCTTACAGCGATATGATCGAAAATCACAAGCAGCTTTCCAATAAAACGTGGTTTGCGGGCGGCGCGTGGTGCTGGTACGGTCTGATTCCGTATAACCGCTTTACTTTGGAGTCCATGATCCCAGCTCTTAATGCTTGCAAAAAGCACGGTATTAAGGATGTGATCTTTACCATGTGGGGCGATGACGGCGCCGAATGCTCGCACTTCTCTCAATTGCCGTCGCTGTTTTATCTTGCCGAGTATGCCAAAGGAAACACCGATGAGGCAAAAATCAAAGAAAAATTCAAGCGGTTCTGCGGAATTGATTTTGACGAGTTTATGGAGATTGATTGTCCCAACGACGTGATCCCCTATGAAGGAAAGCCGTGCAATCCCTCCAAGTATATGTTATATTCTGATTACTTCAATGACTATTTAGACTATACCATCAAGCAAGGAGCGGGCGAGAAATACAAGGGGTATGCCGAAAAACTTCGCATGACCTCAAAAAAGAGCCGTCGTTACGGTTACGTGTTTGATACTGCCGCCAAGTTGTGTGACGTTATGGAGATCAAATACGAGTTGGGACTTCGTACCCGAAACGCCTATGAGGCAGGGGACAAGGCAGAACTGAAGCGGCTTGCCGAGAATGAGTACGTTGAGGTAGCAAGGCGTCTCCGTGTGTTCGCAAAAGCCTTTGAAAAGCAATGGATGACCGACAACAAGCCCCACGGCTTTGACGTACAGCATATGCGTCTTGGCGGTCTGCTTTACCGTACCGATGCCTGCCGTCAGCGTATTCTTGACTATGTTAATGGAAAGATTGATCGGATTGATGAGCTTGAGGAAACACTGTTGCCTTATGGAGAAAAGGAAAAGAGCTTTAATTACAACAAGGCACCGCTCACGGCAACCGTCAATGTTATTCATCATAATCACGTAGAATAATCCGCACAAGGAGAGCCTTTATGGATATTGCAAGGATTGATACCAATTTTGCTTTGCCGGGAACTGTTCAAAGAGAGGATATTAAGTGGTTGGACGCATCAAGCGAACCGATTGTGATCTATGGTGCTGTAGAGACCAATCCCTATTTGCGTATGCCGATCGAGATTGCGAAGACTGTCAGCATGGGAGTGGAAAAGCTTTGCCGAAACACTGCCGGTGTTCGTGCTCGTTTTTGCACGGATTCTCCTTATATTGCTATTCGTGCCGAGTGGGATCACCAATGCCGTATGACGCATATGCCTTTTTTGGGAATCAGCGGATTTGATCTGTACCGAGTGGCAGAAAGTAACAGGCAAAGCTATGTAAAATCTTTTGTACCGCCGGTATCTTGCGAAAACGGATACGAATCTGTGATCGACGTTGAGGGGAATATGACAGAGTATATTTTGAATTTTCCGCTTTACAACAACGTTTCGCGTTTGTTGATCGGCGTGAAAAAAGGAAGCCAATGGAGGGCTCCCAAAAGATATTCAAATGATCTGCCCGTTGTGTTTTACGGCTCGTCGATCACGCAGGGCGGTTGTGCTTCGCGCCCCGGAAATTGCTATCAGAATCTTCTTTCAAGAGCCTTCGACCTTGATTACGTCAATCTCGGCTTTTCAGGATGTGCTTGCGCAGAGGATGCAATGATTGAGTACCTTTCAAGTCTGGAGATGTCGGTGTTCGTTTCGGATTACGATCACAACGCGCCAAGTCTCGAACATCTTGCAAACACGCACGAAAAGCTTTATCGTGCAATTCGAAAACAACATCCCAATCTACCTTACGTGATGATTTCACGACCTGATTATTGGAATCGTGCCGATGACAGAGCACGTAGAAATATCGTTATGAAGAGTTATCAGAATGCTGTGAGCGAGGGAGATTGTAACGTATATTTTTTGGATGGTGCTTCAGTTTTTGCAGGAGATGAGTATGATACTTGTACTGTTGACGGAACTCATCCGAATGACCTCGGCTTTTATCGCTTTTTTAGGGCGTTGTTACCTCTTATGGAACAATTTAAAATGATGTGAAATTAAAGGGAAAAATAGGTGTTATGGAGATTAGAGGTGCTATATTCGATATGGATGGCACACTTGTAGATTCATTAGGACTTTGGGATATTCTTTGGACGCAATTGGGGTTGCAGTTTTTTAATGATGAAACATTCCGCCCGGATAAAGCCATAGAAAAAGCAATTCGCACGCTTACACTGCAGGATGGTATGTTATTATTACATCAAGCCTGTGGAGTGGGCGCAAGCGGAGAGGCTTTGCTTCGTATTGCCAATGATTTTTTTGAAAGAGGTTATAAAGGAACATGAAGTCTATACCGAAAGAATTTGTAACAACACCAATTGTTTATGCCGTTAAAAATACCTATCAGATTATGGTTCCTGTGAATTGTGAAACAGTAATGTGGGTAAAGGTGGGAGATCAATACTTTTATGATGATTCTAATGGCATTTTGCGCTCTGCTTCATCTATACACCGTATGACGGTTCCGATGGGTTTGCTTGATCAAGAAAAAAAGTATACCGTTTACTACCGTATAATCCATGAGCGAAAATCGTATTTCACAGAATCGAGTGATGTGATGTGTTACGAATCGAAGTTTCGTCCTATTGAACAAGAGCCGGTTCATATTTACCACATCGCGGATGCGCACAATTGCGTTGATGCACCTGTTGCTGCTGGACGTTACTTTGGGGAGGCATTGGATCTGCTGATTTTAAATGGAGATATCCCAAACCACAGCGGGGATATTGCGTGTTTTACAGCGATTTATGACATTGCCGCACAATTGACAAACGGTGAAATTCCCGTTGTTTTTTCGCGTGGAAATCACGATACAAGAGGGATTTATGCAGAAAAATTTGAGGATTACACACCCACTGATCACGGAAAGTCCTATTACACATTCCGAGTAGGACACGTATGGGGTATCGTACTGGATTGTGGGGAGGATAAACCTGATGAACATGTAGCCTATGGACATACGATCTGCTGTGAAGATTTTCGCCGTCGGCAAATCGACTATCTCAAAGAGGTAATTGCAACCTGCAAAAAGGAATATGAGGCGTTAGGTGTCAAAAATCGCTTGGTAATTTGCCATATACCTTTTTCCGAGCAGTTGGGAATTGAAAAAGATACTTATTCTAAATGGGCATACCTTTTATCTAAAAAGATTCGTCCGCAATTGATGCTTTGTGGACATATGCATAAAGCTTATGTAAGTGACATAGGTGGAGAAAAGGATTACATAGGTCAACCGTGTCCCGTTGTAGTTGGCTCCCAAACATCCAAAGAGGAAAACAGCTTTGTTGGGTGCGCAGTGACGCTGTATGCTGAGTGTTGTAATGTAAAAATGACCGATAACCAGAGAGTATGCATATTGGAAAAAAACTTGGTTTTTCAGAATGATGACGATGACTCTAAAAAGGAGAACGAAAATGAATACATATAAAACAAGCGATTCCATGATCCGTTTCGGCACGGGAGGCTGGCGTGGTATTATTGGTGATGATTTTATCAAAGAGAATATACAAAGAGTGACCTATGGTATCTGTCTGCTTGCCAAGGAGGAGAACAAGACCGACAAGCCGATCGTGGTAGGCTAGGACCGTCGCTTTCTTTCGGAGACGTCTATGAATTGGATCTCCGAGGTGTTGACAGGGATGGGCTTTGAGGTAATCCTCATGGAGCGCAGTACGCCCACGCCGCTGATCATGTTCTTGGTTCAGCACATGGGATTGCACTACGGTATCGAGGTGACCGCAAGTCATAACCCTTCCGACTACAACGGCATGAAGCTGATCGTGGACGAGGACAGAGATGCACCGCTTGAGACCACCGCGCGCTTGGAAGAATTGATTGCACAGGGAATGAACGATGATATTCCCACACTCTCCGAAGCCGAGGCGAAGGCGAAAGGGCTTGTAACCTATATGCACTCACCATTCAACGATTTTGTCGATCATATTCTTTCCAAGCTGAATCAGGACGCGATTAAAAAGCGGGGCTTGCGCATTTTTGCGGAAGCCATCGATTTTGAAAAAACTAAAAAGTATATTCAGGCTTTTTGTGAAATGCTGAAGATTGTTTAAAAAATATATTTTTTGATCTTATAACTCCCCGAGAATTTCACTTGTGTGACGAAAAAATCGCCCTAATGAAATACAGGGGCAAAAAAGATTTTTGAGTATAACTCGAAAATGGTTTTTTTTAGCCCCAGTCTGCTTTGCGAGAAGGTAGAGTCTATCAAGAAACGTGAGGAAAAAAATATGAAAATTTGTGTGATACAACCGCACTATTCATTTGACGAAAAGGATATTGCGCAATGCTTTGAGGAACTTCTTGTTCTGATGGATCAATGCGACGAGAGTATGGATCTGATCGTTTTGCCCGAGTACAGTGACGCGCCGGCGGACGTCAAGGGCAAGGACGGCTTTTACGATGCGTTCGGTCGCTACAATGCGATCCTCTTGCAGAGGGCAAGCGAAACGGCAAGGCGTTGCCACGCGCTGGTGTTTGTGAACGCGGGGTATATGACCGAGCAGGGGATTCGAAACACCACCCACGCCATCGACCGTAAGGGCAACACCGTTGGTCGGTATTTCAAGGCGCACCCCGCACCCAGCGAGGTCAAGACCGATGTCGAAGGCGGACACGAATTGGACGTGGCATACAGCTACGAGGTGGCTTCTCCTTATATTCTGGAGCTTGAGGGCTTGCGCTTTGCATTCCTTACCTGCTACGACTTTTATTTCTATGAGAATTTTGCGCGCATCGCCCGCGAAAACGTGGATATTATCATTGGTTGCGCCTTGCAGCGTACGGACAGCCACGATGCGCTTTCCATCATCAATCGCTTCCTCTGCTACAATACCAACGCGCACCTTATTCGCGCGTCGGTGTCGCTTGGCGAGCAATCCGAGCTTTGCGGATGCAGTATGGTGGTCACACCCCGCGGAGAGATGCTGCTTAATATGGAGAGCCGTGTTGGTCTTGGCGTTTGCGAGATCGATCCCCAAAACAAATATTACAAGCCCGCAGGGCACATGGGCAAGCTGAAATCGCATTACGAATACATCGAGGAGGGGCGCAGACCCTGGCTCTACCGCAACGGCGGCGCATCGGTGCTTCCCTTTGACAGCGTGATGAAATATCCGCGTCTGTGCGCGCATCGCGGCTTTAACACGGTGGCGCCCGAAAACAGTATGCCCGCCTTTGGCGCGGCGGTGGCGCTGGGTGCCGAGGAGATCGAATTTGACCTGTGGTCTACCAAGGACGGCGTTCTGGTTTCCTGTCACGATAGCACCCTTGAGCGCGTCAGCAACGGCAGTGGTAAGATCTATGAGCATACCTACGAGGAGCTTTTGCAGCTGGACTTTGGCGCAAAGCACGGGGAAAAGTTCAAGGGCTTGAAGATTTGCACCTTTGAGGAGATTTTGCAAAAATTTGCGGGACGTGTGATTATGAACATCCACGTGAAGATCTGGGACAGTCGATTCGAGAAGTTGATGATTGAGGAGATCGTTGCCTTGGTTCGCAAATACGATTGCGAAAAGCATGTCTATTTTATGACGGTGTGCGACGACATAATGCGACGCGTGATGGAATACGCGACCGACCTGATGATCTGTGTGGGCTGGGACGGCAACAAGGATCCAATGTCGATCGTTGACCGTGCGATCGCTTTGGGCGCCTATAAGGTGCAGTTCTTCAAGCCTCATTTCAATCAGCAGAGTATCGAGAAGGCACACGCTCACGGCATCCTTTGCAACGTATTTTGGGCGGACGACCCCGACGAGGCGCGCCGCTATCTGGACATGGGAATTGATACCGTGCTGACAAACGATTACCTGACGGTCTTTAACGCCGTTGAGGATAAGCTCGCGAGGAAGAAAAACATGTTTTTGGCGGGATTAGCCTATGATAATTAAATTGAATAGGCGATCTCTACATGAATGCAATTCAAAAAAGTGTCGCTTGATCTTCGGGTCAAGCGGCACTTTTTTATTCGACAAAAAACAAAGAAAAGAACAAAAATACAACAATTTCTACCATAATTTACCATATACAACAGCATTCAAGATTTTCGCATAAAAAGAAAGGGTTATTTTCTTTCTGAAAGGCGAAAAAACAGTATCGAACACGAAAGCAGACACATTATGATTCTATGAATTGGTACTTGAATGCGAAAAATATCATATAAAGCCGTATCGCAACAGAAAATCGCAGCGAGTGTACCGCATGAGATTTTCCATGTTGCCCATATGTCATGCGGTTTATGATTTGTTGAAAGTCCTTTTGCCATGCGGCGGTAAATCTTGATCAGGGAGATTCTCAATATGTAAAAAACTTCTGATATTAATCGGTAAAATTTTTATTTAGGACAAATTCCTCATTTTCATTACGGTATCAAGTGAAGGAACTTCGGAGCAAGTTGCGCCGAGGTTTCAAAATACCAAAAGAAAAGAGGAAATAGAAAGATGATGAACCCCAGTGAGAATGTTAACGGACGCCGACAGGAAATGACGAGCTTGTTTTTGCTCTCAAATGTCAAGCCCATGGAAAACCATCCGTTCCAAGTCCGAGACGATGAGGAAATGGATGCCTTAGTGGAAAGTATCCGTCAATTTGGAGTCTTAAATCCGATTATTGTGAGATTCAAAAAGGGCGATAGCAGGGGATACGAGATCGTTTCGGGACACAGAAGATACGAGGCGTGTAAGCGGCTGAACAAATACGAAATTCCCGTGATCGTTCGTGAAATGACTGATGAAGAAGCGATCATTGCAATGGTGGACAGCAATCTCCAAAGGGAACGCATTCTGCCCTCGGAACGCGCAATGGCGTATAAAATGAAGCTTGATGCTATAAAGCGCCAGGGCGCAAGGAATGATCTGACTTTGGAGCAAGCTGTACCGAAGCTGTCCACAGAGGTTATAGCAGAGCAAAACAACACAAGCAAGGATACGGTCAAACGGTATATCCGTCTGACCAAGCTCGTCAAGCCATTGCTTGACATGGTAGACACGGGAAGGATCGGTTTAACGCCTGCCGAGAAGTTATCCCATCTCAAGGAAGAGGAACAACTCGCACTTGCCGAATTGATTCAAGATTACGAGGTAACCCCATCACTCTCTCAAGCGGTGAAACTAAAGGAAAAGAGTGCCCTGCAAGAGCTTGATGCCGATACGATGTTCGATATTATAAGCCAGCCCAAGCCAAACCAAAAGGAAACGTTGAAGTTGGATTTGTATAAGCTGAGAGAGATCTTTCCGAATTGTCTACCCAAAGAAATGGAAAAGGCGATCTATCAGATCCTTGCGGAGTGGCAAGCGCGGGAGCAGAGCAGGGAACAGAGACGTAGCAGTTGGGATAGAGATGCGAGGTGATGAATTGTTATCAATAAAAGAAACACTGTATATTCTGCTGTGGTTGATACACGATAAACATGGCGAATACCAAATGCGCTCGTATCTACCCAAGCATGAAGTTGAGGCTATTGTTCGTGCCTTCTTTCCGGCGGTAGCGGCTTTCTTTGAAAC
>JAFTXB010000212.1 GCA_017461825.1 Clostridia bacterium | reverse complement strand
TTGTTTTGCGCAGAGAAAAGTATATTGAACATATCTTTTCCGAACTTTACTCCGCACCCGAAAAGGGACGGATCGGATACTTTAAAGTAAAGATCATGGAGCTGTTTTTGATTTTGAACGAGCTTGATCTGAGACAAGGCGAAGCCCCTGCTCATTCTGTTCCGCGCTCCAAGGTTGCACTTGCAAAGCGAGTAGCAGAGCATCTTGCGGAGCATATGGATGAACATATTACGATTCCCACGCTTGCTAAGCAATTTGGTGTGTCAGGAACACACCTTCAAAATGCTTTTAAGAGTGTTTACGGAGTTCCTGTGTACGCCTATATCCGTATCCAAAAAATGCAGGCAGCAGCGGAGCTTCTGATCAATAGTGATTATTCGATTCTGCAGATTGCAAATGACTTCGGTTACGACAACAGCAGTAAGTTTACCGCTGCTTTTCGTGAAATCATGGGGGAGTCGCCACGCGATTACAGGAGATTACATTCCAAGCTCGAAACTGAATAGTAAAAAGCCATCGGTAAAATCCGATGGCTTTTTACTCCAAAAGACAACTGTTTTTTGTGAATAAGATATTTTTATTTGGATTGTTTTTTTGATTGATTCGGACTGAAATTAAATTGACTCGGAGTAGAAATATAGTGCTAAAAATGATATAATTCTAAATGTCGGATTTCGTCCGACTTATATTCAGAACACAGGTTAGCTTCCGCTAACCAAATAAAAAAGGAGATTTTGAACTACATAAATGTTTAGAAAAATATCCAGTAAAAGCTGGTTCAGCACAGCCATACTTGCAGGGGTGCTTTTCATATTCTCCGTAGTGTCTTTATTTGTCGGCGTCATCGACATGAACTTCGGTGATCTTTTTTCGGGTGGAGAGAAGTTGGAACTGTTTTTTATCACACGATTGCCCCGTTTGCTGGCAATTCTGTGTACGGGAACGGGTTTGAGCGTAGCCGGTCTCATTATGCAACAGCTTTGCATGAACAAATTCGTTTCACCTTCGACCGGTGCCACGCTGTCATCCGCAAAGTTTGGAATATGTCTGACATTGGTATTCCTCCCGGCATCCCTAACAACCATTTGGACAAGAGCAATCTTTTCATTTGTTTTTGCAATTCTCGGAACTTGGATCTTTGTTTGGTTCGTGCAACGAATTCAGTTCAAAGACACGGTTATGGTTCCTCTCGTAGGCATTATGTTCGGTAATATCATCAATGGCGTTACGAGTTTTGTTGCCTATAAATACGAGATCACGCAGGCACTCTCGTCCTGGGAAACAGGACATTTCTCAATGGTGCTTCGCGGAAGATACGAGATCGTATGTCTGGTAGTACCGCTTTTGATTCTGGCATTTATTTTTGCCAACCATTTTAATATTGTTGGAATGGGAAAGGATTTTTCGCAGAATCTCGGCGTTAATTACAAGTTTGTGCTTTTCCTCGGTCTGACGATAGCAGCGGCAATTACCGCAAGTATCGTGGTTGTTGTCGGTGAGATTTCTTACATCGGTCTTATCATCCCAAATATGATTGCTATGTTTAAGGGCGATAAAATCCGTGGAACGCTTGTGGATACAGCGTTGGCAGGAGCGTTGTTCGTTCTGATATGCGATATCCTTGCAAGAATCGTGATCTTCCCATATGAGGTCGCCATTCAGTTGATCGTCGGCATTTTCGGAAGCATTCTGTTCCTTTTCATACTGTTCCGCAAATTGAAACACGGACGCAAAGCGATCCGCCTTAACAAAAAAGAGAAAGGCGGTGAGAGCGCATGAAATTGACGAAACAACAATGGAATATCATCAAGCTCGTTGCACTCGCTGTTTTGGTTTTGGGAGCAATTGCCGCGTTTATGTTCATTGGAGTGAATTTTGAAAAGCCCAAGCTTGTTCAGTTTGCCATGAAATTGCGCGCTCCCAAGCTAATTG
This sequence comes from Clostridia bacterium, assembly GCA_017461825.1. GTDB lineage: Bacteria > Bacillota > Clostridia > Oscillospirales > CAG-272 > UMGS1865. Next base: position 2,528 of record JAFTXB010000212.1, on the reverse strand, counting down.
CCATGTTGGTCGGTGCGTTTGCCATCGGAGCGGCTTCGATTGTATTCCAATCTATCATCAACAACCGTATCGTAACCCCGTGTTTGCTTGGTATGAATTCACTTTATACGCTGATTCATACGCTGATCTTCTTTGCGCTCGGTTCGGGCAGCATCTTTGCGGCAAACGATAACATCGCCTATGTGATTGACTTGATCGTTATGACGGTAGTTGCTACATTTATTTACGGCTACTTATTCAAGAAAACAAACTATAATGTTTTGTACGTGCTATTAATCGGAACGGTATTATCGTCCTTGTTTGGAAGTATTCAATCCTCTATGATATTTGTTATGGATCCGAATGAGTACGACATTTTGCTTGAAACATTGGTAGCAAGCTTTGATAATATCAATACAGAGATCATCGTATTTTCCATTGTGGTACTTGCGGCTGTAGCGTTTTTCCTTCGCAAGGATTTGAAATTGCTTGATGTTATTACTCTTGGAAAAGAGCAAGCGATCAATCTTGGCGTAGATTACGACAGAGTTGTTCGCAGACTCTTGATTGGCGTAACCCTCTGTATCGCTGTTGCAACCGCAATGATAGGTCCGATTTCCTTCCTCGGTTTGATTATTGCAAACCTCGGAAGACAATTCCTTAAAACATATCGTCATTCCCAGTTGATTATTGGCTCGGGACTTATCGGAATGCTTGCTCTTGTAGGTAGCCAATGCTTGGTTGAGCGTGTGTTCAACTATTCTGTTCCTGTCAGCGTATTTATTACGATTGGCGGCGGAGTATATTTCTTGTGGTTGCTTTTGAGAGGAAAGAGAGGTTCGATATGAACGTTAAAGAGTTAATAAAAAAATATGACGGAAAAGCCGTTGTGGATTCGGTCAGTTTTGAAATACAAAAAGGAAAAGTGACTTCGTTGATTGGTCCCAACGGAGCGGGAAAATCCACGGTTATGGGGATGATTTCCCGTCTCGTTGCCAAGGATGCAGGCATCATCAGCTTTGAGGACAAGGATCTTTCCGAATGGAAAAGCCGAGAGCTTGCCAAACGCTTGGCAATATTGACACAGCACAATAATGTGCAAATGAAATTGACAGTCAAAGAGCTTGTTGCGTTCGGTCGCTTTCCGTATTCGGGAAGCCGATTGACCGCAGAAGATAACGCAATCATTGCCAAAGCAATTGATTATATGGAGCTCGGTGAATTCGAGGACAGGTACATCGACGAATTATCCGGCGGTCAGCGGCAAAGAGCGTATATCGCTATGGTCATTGCACAGGACACCGAGTACATTCTGCTTGATGAGCCGACAAACAATCTTGATATCTACCATGCAACCAATATGATGAAGATCGTCCGCCGCCTTTGTGACGAGCTCGGAAAAACGGTCATCCTTGTTCTTCATGAGATCAATTACGCCGCATTTTACTCAGACTACATCTGCGCTTTTGTGGATGGAAAGGTCGCCAAATACGGCACGGTCAATGAGGTAATGAACAAAGAAACACTTTCGAAAATTTACAACGTAGATTTTCAGATCATGGAAATCGATGGCAAGCCGCTTTCGATTTACTACTAACTTTGATGGTTTTATTAAAAATATATAAATGTAAAGGAGATTTGAAACCATGAAAAAAATTCTTGCACTTATGCTCGCCGCCGTTATGATGATGTTTTGTCTCGTAGCGTGCAACAATGCCACCGACAATGACGGAACAGGCACTAATGACGGCACCGAAAACAATACTCAGAAGCCCGAAAAAATCACGATCACTTGCATTGACGGTTCCAGAGATGAAAAAGAAATTCAGCTTGAAGTTCCATATGATCCTCAGAAGATCGCCGTATGCGATATGGCAGCTCTCGACATTCTTGTAAACCTTGGTTTGGAAGATCGTATTGTCTGCGTTGCCACCACCACACTTGATTATCTTGTGGATAAGGTTGAGGGCATTCCTACTTGCGGCACGATCAAAACTCCCGATGCGGAAACCATTATGAAATACGAGCCCGACCTCATTTTCATGGGCGGTCGCGGCAGCGACTATTACGCAACCCTTTCCGAGATTGCTCCCGTTGTACGTCTGACCGTCAGCGGTAATGTCGTAGAAGGCACGATCAAGAACGCACAGACCATCGCATCTATTTTCGGCAAAACCGAAGAAATGAACGCAAAGGTTTCCTCTTATAACGAGAGAATCGAAGCACTTCAGGCATTCGCAAAAGGCAAATCCGCTATCGTCGGTATGGTAACCAGCGGCGGCTTTAACGTAACCGGCAACAGCGGACGTTGTTCGATCATCGGCAACGAGATTGGCTTTGCTAACGTTGGTGTTGATAAAGAGTCCGAGGATGCTTCGCACGGTAATCTCTCCTCTTTTGAATACATTCTTCAGAAAAATCCTCAGTACATCTTTGTTATGGATAGAGATGCAGCAACCGGTGGTGCTTCTACCGCAGCAGAAGTAATGAACAACGAGGTTATCAATCAGACGATTGCTGCCAAGAACGGAAACGTTGTCATTCTTGCG
>JAFTXB010000018.1 GCA_017461825.1 Clostridia bacterium | reverse complement strand
TCATAATCGCGGATCTCGCCCTCGGATTCAGCCTCGGCAAGCTCCTGCTCATCGATCGAAAGCTGCTCGCCGCCGTCCTCGGTCTGTGCCGCGGCAACGCTGAGCGCCTCGGTTTCGGGCAGCTCGTCGAGCGAATTGATGCCGAACACACGCAGAAATTTATCGGTGGTAACGTAGAGCATCGGTCGCCCCGGGGCATCAAGTCTTCCTGCCGCCTCGATCAGCCCCTTGTCGAGCAGGGAGTTGACGGCGTAGGAGCTGTCAACTCCGCGCACGAGGTCGACAAACGAGCGTGTAACGGGTTGATTATAAGCTACGACTGCCAAAACCTCCATCGACGAAGCCGAAAGATTTCCTCCGCGGCGGATGCCGAGCGCCTCTCGGATATAGGGCATATACTGTTCTTTTGTGGTGAGCTGACAGGTGGTGGGGAACATCAAAAGCTGTATGCCGTGGTGACTTTCATCCTCGGTAAAGTGTGACGCCATTTCGCGCACCATGGTTTTGATGTCCTTGACAGACAGCCCCAGTACCTCCGCGAGCTTATCGTATCGCATCGGGTAGCCTGCGGCAAAGAGGATCGCCTCGATCGCCTGCTCGATCTCCTTTGCCGTTGTCAGCGGCTCGAGCAGGGGTGCCGTTTGTTTCTTTTCTTCCATATGTTTTGCGGGAGTCCTTTCTTATTGGTTATCGGTATCGGCTTCGGGCTTTGCGAGTTCCTTTGCCTGCTTTGCCATGGTACCGATGATCTCGTTCATATCCAGTCCCAAGTCGTCCATGATATCCTCGTCATCCTCGGATAATTGATCGTCGAGCAGCTTTGCAAGTCTTGCCTCTTCTTCGAGATCGCTGTCGTCCGCAGGAAGCTCGGCTTGCAACGAGGCTTCTTTTGCCGCCTTGCGTTCCTCGGCACGCTTTTGCCGTGCTTCTTCACGCAACCGCTTTTTCTCTTCGAGCTTTTTTTCGCGGATGATGCGCCTCTGCTCGCGGTGCATTTCTGCCTTGGAGGAGAGGGGGATCGGTTCGTCGCTGTCGTAGACGCGCGGTGCTTCGGGGGTCTCATTTTCCTCGGGTGGGTTCTCGTTGACCACAAAGCGTGTGTTTGAACCGTGAATGACGGTATAAGAATCGGGATCCTCCTCAATGAGGATCTTGCGCACCTTGATCAGCTCCAAAATGCCGAGGAAGATGGCAATGAGGTCGGGGAGTGAGGTCGCGTCCGACAAAAGCTCCTTCATGGAGGGGTTGCGCCGCCGCTTGGTCATGTGGTGCAAAATGCCGACGATCTTGACCTCAACGGGTACGATCGGCTTTGCGATCATGGGGGCGAATACCTGCTTTTCGGCTTTGGGACGGCTTTCGTTTGCGGCGATGATACGGCGAACTGCGGCACACAGACTTGTCACCTGCTGATCGGTCACGTAGGTCACGTCCACCGTGATCTCGTCGGTATCCTTAGCCATGCGTCCGCTGTAAAGCTGATAAAGGGGTGCCATTTTAGCCGCCGCCTGCTTTGCCTGCTCATAGCGGAGCAGTGCCTCGGCAAGGGCTGCGCGGGGGTCTTCCTCCTCGGGCGTTTCGCGCGGCAGGAGCATACGGCTTTTGATCAGCATCAATTCGCTTGCCATTACGATAAACTCACCCGCCAGCTCCATATCCATGTCCTCTGCCGCGCGAATGTACTCTAAATACTGGTCGCAGATGAGCGAGATGGGGATGTCCTCAATATTCACTTTGTTTTTGTGGATCAAGGTCAGCAAAAGGTCGAGAGGACCTTCAAACTGATCGATCCGATAGGTGAGTGCTTCCATGAAGTGCGGAGACGTCCTTTCTGTCGGGAAATAAGAGGATTAAACAAGAGAAAACGCTTTTAAAAAGCCTTTGAAAACAGGGGTTCCGATCAACTCGATCAGCTGATCAGAAAGCCAACCAAAGGGGGAAAAATTAAAGAAATTGCTAAGCACCAGCATGACGATCAATACGCCGAAGAGGATCTGTCTTTCATAGCGCATGATGCCGAAATAGGCTTTGGGCGGCAGAAAGACGAGCGCCAGACGCGAGCCGTCAAACGGCGGCACGGGGATCAAATTGAAGAAAGCAAAGACAAGATTGAAAAATGAGCCTAAATAAAACAGCATGCTGATCCATCCAACGGCAATTGTGGGCGCGGTTTCGCCGAAACTGTAGAGAAGATAGATCTCAAGGGCGGAAAAGAATCCGTAAAGCACGATGCTGACAAGCCCCAAAATGAGGTTTGAAAGCGGTCCCGCAGCGGCGGAGAGTGCCATGCCTTGCTTGTGATTACGGAAATTGCGCGTGTTGATCGGCACGGGCTTTGCCCAGCCGTAGCCCACCAGCATCATGCAAAGAAAACCGATGGGGTCGAGGTGTTTTAGGGGATTGAGCGTGAGCCGTCCGAAATTTTTGGCGGTTGGGTCGCCGCACCAATAGGCAACCAGCCCGTGCGACGCCTCGTGGACAGTCAGCGCAAAGAGAATAACGGGGAGCGAGAGCAGAAGCGAAACGATAATGCTTTTGATATCTCCGCCTTGCAAAAGGGATAACAGCATGAATCGAGTTCCTTTCTTTGTTTTAGCGTTCCTTGCTGTCAAAGTTCAAAGTAGAAGGTAGTAGGGGCGTGCATTGCACGTCCGCGGTATCGGATCAAAGCCCCGTATAGTCGAGAATGGTTTTCCAAAGCTCCTGTTTGCCTTCGTTTTTGAGGGCAGAATAAAAGAGGATCGGGGTGTCAGACGGAATATCGGGATGGCTTCGGAGCAGCTCCTCCGACTTTTTACGCTCGGTGGCGTTGAGCTTGTCGCATTTGGTTGCCACCACGATAAAGGGGAGACCGCACTCGCGCAGATAGGAAAGCATCATTTCGTCGTCCTTGGTGGGACCCACGCGGCTGTCAACAAGCTGAATGACGAGCTTTAAGAGATCGATATTCGGGTTGCTTGTAAAATAGCCGTCGGTGAGTGCCGACCATTGCGCCTTGTCTGCGGGGTTGCGCTTTGCAAAGCCGTAGCCGGGTAGGTCGACCAAAAACAGCTTTTTGTCAAAATCATAGATGTTGATGGTGATGGTTTTCCCGGGTCTGGAGCTGACACGCGCCAACGATTTTCGCCCGAGGTGCGAGTTGATCTGCGAGCTTTTGCCGACGTTGGAGCGTCCCGAAAATGTGACCTGC
>JAFTXB010000017.1 GCA_017461825.1 Clostridia bacterium | reverse complement strand
GTTTATTCCAAACGAATGGCGTATACCATTGCAGGTGAATTGGGAGACGGCAAAAGCCTTTACACGGCGGTGCGCTCCGACTTTTTCGGAAGGCTGACACAAGCGATCGTAGGCTTTTTGGAAAGCGGCGTAGCTCCCGTTCCGCTCACCGAAACGCTGGAGGTCATGCACCTCTGCGACCTCATGCTTGCGGCGGCAAACGAAGCCGAAAAAAGATAACCGTATAAAAAAAAAAGCAATTATGTAAAACGATCCGTTCGTTCTCATAAGTGCTTTTCGTTATCGCGTGTTGGCTAAAATGAGTGCTTTTCTTTTTTGCTCAATAGATTGGAAATTGTTTGGAAAGCAGATCACTTTAATGCGCTACGAAAATTGGCAGGAACCATTTTGGAAAGTGCCTCACATACTGCATGGTTTTTTGCCCATTTTATCGTGCTGTTTTTGCATCTTACTTTATCTATAGGTAACGTTGGAAGTAATTGAGTTGTAATGAGAATAAATTGAAACCCCGTTTTGTAGAGATCAACATGAACAACATTGCGATTCCCGAAATTTCTGACAGCTATAAACCTTATATCAGAGTACTTTATTTGAACTTTGGGACAAAAAATACATCTCCAAGTGATTTTATTTTCATCCAAAATCAATTTTCCCCATATTTGTTGCCAAAAAAAGCGCATTAACCACCATACAAGAATACTCAAACCAATGGCGAACAAAATGAGAGGAATAAATATATAGTTGATCTCACCGGAGAAAAAGGCAAATTTCGTAAAAACACAAAGCATAAATAAAGGAGCAACAATCAGTATCAACGTAAATAAGCGCCCCACTGTACAGAGTACAATATGGGGTCTAAATACTTTTCGCATTTAATCACACTCCTTTTTCCAAATTTCGGTTTACCCAACAGTTGTATGATAGCAATACTTTTTCGCCACGGTCGGCTTTATTTCTTTTTTGCAACCAGCGATTGCAGGATATAGTCGGCTCCTGCCTCGGCGGCGGTGCCAATGTTGTAGAGATGATCGTGGAGCGTTTCGTCGATGATCTGCTCGTATTCGTCAGCTCTTGCAAACAGATCCTTCACGATCGCGTCGCACTCTGCCAAAGCCTCCTTGTCAACCGCGCGTCCCAGCTTGTTTCTCAGCTCGATCTCCACGGGGGGGCAGTCGATTTTTTCCCAATTGGGGTTGAGGCATTTGATCTTGGTATTGACAAACAGCGCGGGGCGCTTGGTGGCAAAGCAATACTCGGGGGCAATGCCCGACCAGTCGGTGATGAGAAGATCCGAGGAATAGAGCGACGTGTTGGTCGAAAAATCAAGCTCAAAGGTCAGCTTGTCTCCCACGCGGTCGGCATAGCGGTCAACGATCGCCTGCATCCGCGCGCCGTAGCGCTTGACGTACTCGGGGTGAGGACGGACGGTGATGTGATAGTCCTCGCAATAGAGCTTTTCGATCAACGTGTCAATGCAGGAATCAAGCAGGTTGTCCTCCTGCCACGAGGGCGCAATAAGGATCTCTTTTTTGTCCTTCTGCTTGTGGGTTCGGCGCTCCTCCTCGCCTGCCTCGATCAGCTTGTCCGCCAAGGGGTAACCAAACTCCACCAACTGCTTTTCGGGCAGTCCGTAAACGCGCTCGGTGGCTCTCACCTCGCGCAAAACGTGCTTGCCGGTTGCAAAGATCGTGTCAAACGCGTCAAGAGCCCCTTCACGGAAGCCCATGTGCACGCTCATCATGTCGTGCGGAATATAGATATATTCCACATCCTTTTTCATCAGCGAGCGCTTGATATAGTACTTGTCAAGATCGGGCGTGGTCATCACCACGATCTCCGCCTCCAGCTTCATCATCAGGGGGATCATCTTTTTCAGCCCGATGTAGTAGGGCTTGATCTGCGGCTGCGTTTCGGCAATCGAAAAGATCACGTCGTTTGGATCGTTTGTGATATAGTGGATCGTAATGTTCGAGCGCGCGATCAATTCATTGATCAGTGCTTCAAAATACTTGTAAAATCCGCTCTTTTCGGAGTAGATCACCAAGTGCTTGTTGACGATCGAGAAAAAGCGCTTGTAGTCCTTCTTTTCTCTCGCGCGGTTCTTTTTGAAGTCGGGGTCCTTCTTTTTGCCTTCGTCCAGCGCTTCAATGTCGGCAAGTGCCTTTCGGCTGGCTTCAAGCGCCTCGTAGTCAACGTACTTTTTGGGGTTGATCACGGCGTTGAGAATATACATCTGAATGATCGAGAACAGGTTGCTGGCGATCCAGTAAACGGCAATGCCCGCAGGCACGCCAATGCCGAGGTAAAGCGAGATACCAACCGACAGAACCGTGAGCCCGTGCTGGCTGAGCTTGCTCTGCTCGTGTTGGATGACGTTGGAGAGATTTTGCGTGATGCAAAGCACCCAGGAGGAAAGTCCCGCGATAATCGGCATCAGCGTGTAAATACCCCACACTTCGGCGGGAACGGTGGAAAGATTGATGCCAAACAGCGTGGTCTCAAAGCCCGAAAGAGTGGGGATTAGGTCTGTAAGCACGTCGGGGGTGACGTTTGGAATCACCGACGTCAGCGCGATCTGTCCGCTCTTGACGGCTTCGATGATACGCAGTTGATAGGACGAATCCGCCGTGTCGGCACCGATAAACTGTGCCAGAGCCGCCATCGTGTCGCGGTCGACCGAGAAGAGATAGTCCATGGGGTGGTAGATGATCTGCACCACGCCGAGGAGCAAAAAGATCTGAAGCGCCAAAGGGACAAGCGAGAGCATGGGGTGATACTTTTCCTTTTTGAAAAGCTTTGCCTGCTCGTCGGCAAAAGTGTCCATGTCGCCGTAATGGTTGGCTTTGAGAAAATTGACCGCAGGCTGGATCTTGACCATCTGGATCGAATTTTTGTGGATCCACACCGAAAAGGGGAGCAGCACCAGCTTGGTTGCAAGCGTAAACAGCACGATTGCCCAACCGTAGTTGCCGATGAGCTGCCAGCACCACTTCATCAGGGCACCCAGCGGAATACAAACGTAATACAATACCTGATCCATAACAAACACTCCGTTATTTATTGATAAATATTTCCAACATAATCATCGCGCGAGACAAGCTTCCAGTTTTCAAAATCGCGCGCGCGTCCCACGATCTCGTAGATCACGACCTCGTAATCAATGTCGCCCGCCGCATTGTATTGCAGGCTTTGGAAGTTATATTTGCGCGTGCGCGCTTCACCTTCGGTATAATCGAACACGGTTTTGCCAAAAGTACCATCTGTTACAATGCCTTCGGAGAAAAGAATGGTGGGGATGATATCAGCCTGCGCAACGGGTGCGCGATTGGTTTTGAGAGCATCGCCCGATTTTCCGCTTTCCTTAACGAACAAAGCCGTAACGTGCGGACGGCGCAGGGGAACATCGGTATCCGATCCGCCGTGCCAGCCGTGGTCGCCCGTGATGATAATGGTAGCATCCTCATAAAGCCCCAATGCTTTGAGCTGGTCGATATAGCGGTTGATGATTCCAAAGCTTTGCTTCATTGCCGCAATCGGATCGTTTCGGTAGCCGCCGCCTGTCCATTCCTCATAGTTTTCGTCATATTTAATCGGCAAATGACAGCCCGTAAAGTGGATAAAGGTAAAATTGTTTGCACCGTCAAAGGTCTCCAAGGTGTTATCCATAAGAAAACGGTAGAGATCGCGTGTGTCGGTGGTGTATTTGGGGTATTCGGTGTCGTATACGATATATTTGTCAAAATCCGAGGTGCTCACATCTCCTGCCCAGCTTTTTGTCAAGTGGGGCAGATAGCGGAACAGCGAGATCTGCATCATATCTCCAGCAAGCTTGTCGGTGTCCACAACCTTGAAATACTTGGAGGCAGAAGAATTGGTGACATATTCCTGCATGTCCCGGGCATCGTTGTAGGCGTAATAGCTATCGGTGTAAATGTTGATATTGTAGTTGTTTTCCTTCAGTGTTTTGAGAAATTCCGATTCCTGATACGCACCTTCAAAATACTCCACACGTTCGTCGTGAAAATCGTGCTCCTTGCCCGTCAGCATATAGGCGACGCTCGGGAAGGTTCTGGGGTAGAGCGAGGTCATGTCGTCAAAGTAGGTAAAACCGTCAAGATTGTAAAAGATCTCGGGGCATTCCTTTAGCGCATAGTCCTCGTAATAAGTCACGTCAAAACGGTCGATGACAAAATAGATCACATTTTTGCCTGTGGAGACCTTGTTCATATTTTTGTAGGTGAGAAAATGCTCGTTTGCCTCCTCGTCGGTGAGAAGCGTGGAATGATTGCGCTCCCAAACATCGGTTGCGAGTGAATTGACTGCAAAGGGAATGGTCTGCATGCCGATGACGGTGATCATGGCAATGATGCCAACCGTAGGAATGATCTCGCGGTGCTTGCCGCGCACAAGGCATACGGCAGACACGCATCCGCCGCCAACCAGCACCCAAATGACCGTGTTGAAGATTACAGAAGCAACGCCCATGCCGTCCTCGCCCATGCCATCTCCCGCCAGTGAGCTGATACCGATGTTGAGATAGTTTCCTTGTACAAACAGCATCAGGGTGATCCAAAAAAAGATCGCATAAGCAACATCAAACACCCGACCGCGCAAAGGCAGGAGCAGGGCACAGATCGCCGCGGAAATCCCGACAGACCACAAAACGTTGTAGAGCAAAAAGCTGCTCAGCGCAAAGCGAAATTCGTCAACGTTGTTCGAGTAAATGTCAAAGGGTCCAAAAAAGCCAACGGTAAAGCCCGCGGCAAGAGAGAGCAGGATCACGGGGAGCAGTCGCTGCTTCCAATTGAATCCCACGTATGGAGCACGCGCTTTTTTCGGCTTCTGCTCTTGCAGCACGTCTGTTTGATTCTGTTCCATAAAAGCTCCTTTCAACCCGCCAAATTCCTTTTGGAATCGGTACGGTCGTTATATCAATTATATACTATTTCTTACTGATATTATATATAATAATCACAGTTAATATATATCATACAACAGAATTCGTTTTTTGTCAAGAGGAAAGTGAAGCAAAGTATCAAAGTGACAAAATAAAACGCGTTTTTTCTGCAAACTATTTCCATTCATATTTCGCGAATGACGGCGAACAATAATGACAGAGCCGCGGACGACGCGTGCTCGATGAAATAGATAAAACGAGCGGAAACGAGAATTGTGTGAGCGTTTGATCCTTTTTTGAACGGTTACATAATTTGAGTAGACCGTTCAGAACAGGAGAAAAAAACAATGGCAAGCAACAAGACACTTGTTCCCGAGGCTAAGGAAGCACTTGAGAGATTCAAGATGGAGGCTGCAAGCGAGGTTGGTGTAAACCTCAAGCAGGGTTACAACGGCGACCTCACTTCCAAGCAGGC